>JAAYCO010000010.1 GCA_012729725.1 Planctomycetota bacterium | reverse complement strand
GGTGTCTACACCGGCATCTGATCGGCGGGGACGGGTTCGGCGCGGAGAGGGCGACGGAACGTACTGTCGAACTCCTCCTCGGTTACGCGAATGAAAGATGATCCGTCCTCTATGTCGATTTTCGTGACCTCGCCCTGCTCGTCAAGATGATACACCCGCGTGAACTGCCCGATGGGGCCGGAGTAATCGCACCGCACGGAGTCGCCCTGGGGCGTCATCAGCAACTGGCTGAACATGCCCCTGGGGCCGGCGGCGGTGGGGGCCTGATATGCAATAATGTCGAAGCGTGCGGGCTGGCCGCCGCGGGCGACCTCGCGCAAAACGATGTCCTGCACCGCATCAAAAACAAAATTCGGCGAAACCTCGCCGGCAATCTGCCCCCTGGAGCGATGGTCGGTAACCACCAGCCGCTGGTTCTGCCTCTCAATGCCAAGGTCAATGAGGTTGCTGGGCTGCCTGATGACCGCCCGCAACTGCGCCAGCGACATGTCCTGCGAAATCCGCCATCCAATGCGGGCCTCCAGCCGCCATGAGGGGATGGCCCACTCCTCAAGCCCGGCGAACCCGTCGCCAAGGGGAGCGATGCTAATCCGCTGGAACCCCTTCTGCCCGCGAGGAGAGTTGTGAATCATGAAGATTTCGCGTCCGTCGCCCCAGTACTCCTTGAGGCCGCGATCGGCGAGCGCCTGGATGATCTTCGCCCCGTGCCTTGACGGCGCCTGCCTGGCGTGCACCAGCCAGAAGGCCCCGGCCACGACGGCGGCGAAAACGACGAACATCGTTAAAGGTATCAGTTTATGTCGAAGCTTATAGTCGTCGCGCGAATTCACTATCGTCCCGATTCACATTGCCCGCTTGCGGCGCTTCACGGTGATTATACGGACATTCCCTCGCCGTTGGCCGACGATTCGCCTGAAATGTCAGCCGCCATCTTGCCCTTCATCGATTGCCAGTCCTCCAGCGTTATAAGGCATTCGCGGGCCTGGCTGCCCTTGTAGTCGCCCAGCAGTCCGGCGAGGGCCATCTGGTCGATGATCCTGCTGGCCCTGCTGTAGCCGATGGCAAGTCGGCGCTGAAGCAGAGACACGCTTCCGCGTTGGCTGGCAAGGACGATCTCGACGCCCTGGTCGAACAGTTCGTCCTTCTCGGCAGCGCCGTCGGTGGCGGTGATCGTGCCAAGCTTCATCAGTTCGGGGCTGTACTGCGGCTCGATCTTTCGCAGTTCAGAGACCACCGCCTTGATTTCGCCGTCGTCGACGAACGTGCCTTGTGCTCGCATCAGGCTGCTCGTGCCGGGCTGGAGGAACAGCATGTCGCCCTGTCCCAGAAGCACTTCCGCGCCGTTCTGATCGAGGACGATTCGGCTTTCCTGCCTGCTGGCCACGCGGAAGCTGACGCGGCAGGGCATGTTGGATTTAATCAGGCCGGTGACGACGTTCACGCTGGGTCTCTGCGTTGCGAGTATCAGGTGAATGCCAACGGCTCGCGCCTTCTGCGCGATTCGGATGATGTGAGCCTCGACCTCCTTGTCGGCCGTCATGATGAGGTCGGCAAGCTCGTCGATGATGATCACATAGTACGGCAGGCGAGTCGGAATGCGGGCCTTCTCTTCCTCGCTTTCAACCTGGAACCGCTTGTAGATTTCGTCTTTGCCGAGGCGGTTGAAACCCGCGATGTTCTTGACGTTGGCTTCCTTGAGCAGTTCGTAGCGTTCGTCCATTTTGACGGCTGCCCATTCGAGAATTTCTTCGGCGCGGCGCATGTCGTTGACGATGGGGCACAGCAGGTGCGGGATGTTTTCGAAGGCGGCCATCTCGACCATCTTGGGATCGACGAGAATCAGCCTTACTTCATCCGGCGACCTGGTGAGCAGCAGCGACATGATGATGGTGTTGATGCACACGCTCTTGCCCGAGCCGGTGGTGCCCGCGATGAGCATGTGGGGCATGCCTGCCAGGTCTGCGACGATGGCGCCGCCGCCGGCGTCCTTGCCGAGGTAGAGCGGCAGGAACTTTTCTTTCTGAGCGGTGGCGGCCATGTTCATCAGCTCGCGGATGCGGACGGTTTCCTTGTCGAGGTTGGGCACCTCAACGCCGATGGTGTCTTTGCCGAACCTCGGCGGGACGATTCTCACGCCCGGCACGGCCAGGGCGCGGGCGATGTCGGTTGCGAGATTCTGCACCGCTGCCACCTTTACGCCTGGGGCCAAAGACAGCTCGAACAGCGTGATAACAGGGCCGGTCTGGTAGCCGACGACCTCGGCTGCGACGTTGAAATTGGTCAGCGTCTGCTGAAGCAGCGCGTGATTTCGGGCTGCCTCCTGCTGCTGAATCTGGCTGTAACCGCCGGTGGGGGCGGCCAGCAGATCGACGGATGGAGCCTCGTAATCGCCGGCGGCCTTGGCGGGTTTTGCGGGCTTCTCGGCCTTGATGGGCGAAGCGATTGGCAGAGCAAGCTGAGTGACCGGCGCAACCGGCGCGGGCTTTGGCGCAGGCGCTGCCGGCGCGGGGGCCTGGGCGACTGGAGCTGGAGCGGGCTTGACCTCGGCCTTTGGCTTTGCTGGCGCGGGCTCGGCTGAAGGCGTTTTGGCGGCCTTGGCCTGCGGCGCCGGCTTTGGGGCCGCCCGCCTGGCCTCGGCGCGCGACAGACGGAATGCCTTGATCCGTGCAATAAGATTAGAAAAGAAAATATGTGCATCTTTAGCCACACCCGCGACCCATCTTGCAGCCGCCGGCAGCTTGAGCACGAGGTTGTCGGCAGTGAGCATCAGGCCCACGCATGTGGCGAATGAGATCACCACGAACGCCCCGCTGCGGGAAAAGCTCTCCAGCACGAACCTGCCCACAGCCAGTCCCAATATGCCGACGCTCCCGGCGGCGACGTCGTCGGCGTTGGCGGGAGATATAAGGTATACCACCGCGCTGGTGCAGACCACCAGAAGCGTCATGCCGACGATCCGCCATGGGATGTCCGAGATTCGCCCGCCGAGCATCATTATCACCGCCGCCAGGCTGCACAGGGACATCGCGGTGTACGTGCCCATGCCCATCCAGTATCGCAGCACGTAGGCCACGTGCGAGCCGACGATGCCGGCTGCGTTCGACGGCGTCTGCTGCGGCAGCACGTGCGGCGAAGGCGGGTCGAGCCGGTTGTACGTCAGCATGCTCAGCCACAGCAACGCCATGATGCCCGCAAGCAGAAGCACAAGGCAGTAGCGTATGAAGCGCCAGTTGGGCGTGATTTCGTTGTTCGAGTTGTCCTGCTTCTTTGCCATCCGTAGCAACTTCCTTTGCACCGTGAATGCCCGGTTGGGCCGGCTCATCCCGTTTGGCCGGTGTGACCAAAGCCGCCGTGCCCGCGCACAGTATCGTCGAGCGTCCGCACCTGCACAACCTCGGCCTGGCACACGGGGCAGACGACCATCTGTGCGATTCTCATGCCCCGGCTGATTACGAACGCCTGACGCGAGATATTGCCCACAATTACGCACACCTCGCCGCGATAGTCGGCGTCGATCGTCCCCGGAGCGTTGGGCAAAACCAGCCCGTGCTTGAGGGCAAGCCCGCTGCGCGCGCGAACCTGGGCCTCGTATCCAACCGGCAGCGCCATGTAGAACCCGCACGGGATCAGCTTGATGTCGCCGGGCGCTACCTCCACATCGCTTTCGCAGGCAGCGCAAAGGTCCATGCCCGAGGCGTGCTCGCTCATGTATCTCGGGGGCGCCAGATCATCGCAGCCATCCTTGCGCCGTATCTGTATTGTTATCGGACTTTGTTTCATATTTTCTCCAGCGCAAGAAGCTTCACAATCTCTCCGGCCAGTTGGGCCTTGGGCCTCGTGGCCCACGGCAGCGCGACGCCGCCGCGAGAGATGATGCAGGCCAGCGATTCCTCCGAACCCATGGCCGCGGGCGAGTTGACGACCGTGTAATCGACGCCCTTGGCGGCCATTTCGGCGCGGGCCTTGTCGGCAGCTTCCTGCTGAGGCAGGGCCTCGACCGCGAAGCCGATGACGATCTTGCCCGCGTGCCCGCCGGCGCAGAGGCCGCCAAGCAGATCCTCCGTGGGCGTGAGGTTCAGCGTGATCGGCCCGCCGCCTCGCGGGATCTTTCCGGCCCGTGCCTGCACGCGGAAGTCGCCCACGGCTGCGGACATGACCAGCGCGTCGGTCGATGCGAATTCCCCAGCCAGCAGGACGCGAAGATCGTCGAAGGTGACGAACCGCTTGACGATGCATCCCGCCGCCGCTGCCCGTGCAACCACGTCGTCGCACACCGGCCCAAGCAGCAGCGTCACCTGGTGGCCCGCGGCGGCTGCGTCCAACGCCACCGCCACCCCCATGCGTCCGCTGGAGGCGTTGGTGATGAACCGCACATTATCTATGGGCTCCCTTGTCGGCCCTGCAGTAACCAAAACTCTCATGCCAACAAAATACCGAATGCCCGCACCGCGGTCCACTATCTCCTGCGTGGGTGGCGGTCAAATCGTCTCTGGCCGCAGCCCGGCCGCACCTACGCCGTTGACGGCTCGTACAATACCAGTTAGCGTTGACGATATGGCGGAAACACTCTACCTCATCGACGGCCACTCCATGATCTACCGGGCGTACTACGCCCCGTTCCGCGCGCTGACCAGCCCGACCGGCGAGCCCACGCGGGCCACGCATGTCTTCTGCCAGCAGCTTATAACGTTCATCGCGAAGCGAAAGCCCAAGTACCTGGCGATGGCTGTTGACGGGCCGATCGAGCATCTCAAGCGCAAGGCCGACTACGCCGACTACAAGGTCTCGCGAAAGCCCATGCCCTCCGACCTTCCGCCGCAGGTGAATCGCATCACGCAGATCGTCGAGCTGATGGGCATACCCGTGCTCCGCGCGCCGGGGTACGAGGCCGACGACGTCATTGCCACCGCGGTCGAAAAGTTCGCCGGTCCCGACATGCAGGTCGTCATGATCAGCAGAGACAAGGATCTCGACCAGGTCGTCGGCGACCACTCCGTGCTGTACGACCCGATGAAGGATGAGACGCTCGACGCAGCCGCCATTCGCCGGCTCAAGGGCTACGGCCCGGACAAGGCCGTCGAAGTGCAGACTCTCACCGGCGACAGCACCGACAATATTCCGGGCATTCCCGGCGTC
The DNA here is from genome assembly GCA_012729725.1 of Planctomycetota bacterium. Taxonomy (GTDB): domain Bacteria; phylum Planctomycetota; class Phycisphaerae; order SM23-33; family SM23-33; genus JAAYCO01. The sequence goes on along the minus strand of JAAYCO010000010.1, from coordinate 2,554 downwards.
GGGCCCAAGAAGGCGGCCAAGCTTATCGAGCAGTACGGCAGCGCTGACGAGGTTGTCAAACACGCCGACGAACTGACGCCGGCCCTGAAGGCGGCAGTCCTGCAGAGTGCGGCCCAACTGCCTCTGGCGCGAAAACTGGTGACGCTTGACCGCCACGCGCCGATCGAGCTTTCGCTTGAAAACATGCGGTTTTCGGGCATAGACGGCTCGAAGATCCGCCCGCTGTTCGCGGAGTTGGGCTTCGGCAGGCTGCTTGATCAACTGGACAAGCTGGGCGTCCGGGCAGCCGCCCCTGCCGGCGCCTCGGGCGCGTTCGCCACGTCATTATTCGACGCCGCCGAGCCGTCCAAACCCGCCGCCCCTTCCCAGGCCCAGCCACCGCGGGACGAAGAATCCGCCAAAACCCCTGATGCCGGCGAGATGACCTGCGCTGCCGACTTTAAGTATGAGCTTATCGACACATCCGAAAAGCTGAATGCCCTCGCCGCCGAGCTCCGAGGCGTCACGCGCCTGGCCTTCGACACCGAAACGACATCGACCCAGCCGATGTGGTGCGACCTTGTCGGCGTCTCGCTCGCCTGGAACAGCGGACACGCCGTCTACCTGCCCATCAAGGGCCCGTTGGGGGCGTGCTGCCTTGAGCTTGAAGACGTGCGGGCCAAGATCGGGCCCATCCTCGCCGACGAGCGAATCGAGAAGGTCGCCCAGCACGTCAAGTTCGACATGATCGTGCTCGCCAACGCCGGCATCGAGGTCCGCGGCCCGCTGTTCGACACGATGATCGCCGCCTACGTGCTCGACTCGGCACGACCCAGCTACAAGCTCGACGCGCTGGCGGCCGAGTTCCTCAATCACCGCTGCATCCCCATCGCCGACCTCATCGGAAGGGGGCGCAAGCAGATCACCATGGACTCCGTGCCGCTTGAGCAGACTGCCATCTACGCCGCCGAAGACGCCGACGTGACGCTGCGCCTCTGGGAGGCGCTCGAACCCAAACTCCGCCAGCAGGGCCTTGCCGAGCTGATGATGAACCTCGAAATGCCGCTGGCCGTCGTGCTTTGCGACATGGAGCGCCGCGGCGTGCGCATCGACCCCCAGGCCCTGCGCCGCCTCGAAATCGACATCTCCAAACAGGCCGACGCCCTGAGGCAACAAATAATCGAATGTTGCGGCGTGAATATCAATCCGGACTCGCCAAGGCAGCTCGCCGACGTGCTTTTCGGCAAGCTGGGCCTGCCTGTTATCCGCAAAACCGCAACCGGCCCCAGCACCGACTCCGCCGTGCTCGAAGAGCTGGCCGACAAGCACGAACTGCCCGCGCTGGTGCTTGAATACCGCAAGCTCACCAAGCTGCTGGGCACGTATCTTGTCGGCCTTCGCGAGTGCATCAACTCGCGGACGGGGCGGGTTCACACCAGCTTTCACCAGACTGCCACCGTTACGGGCAGGCTTTCAAGCAGCGATCCCAACCTTCAGAACATCCCCATTCGCACCGAGCTTGGCAGGCAGATACGCAGCGCGTTCATCGCCGACGAAGGCTGCGTTTTGCTAAGCGCCGACTATTCGCAGGTCGAGCTTCGCGTGCTGGCGCATTTCTGCCGCGACCCGCTTCTGATGCGTGCGTTCGAGCAGGACCAGGACATTCACGCAGCCGTGGCTGCGGAGGTGTTCGGCGTGCCGCTGGGTGAGGTTACATCCGAGCAGCGGGGCAGGGCCAAGACGGTCAACTTCGGCATCATCTACGGGCAGACCGCGTTCGGCCTTGCCAAGACGCTGCGGATCGGCAGGACCGAAGCGGGCGAGTTCATCGACGCCTATCGCAAGCGGTTCCCGAAGATCGGCGAGTTCCTCAACGCGTGCATCGATCAGGCCAAGGAGCTTGGTTACGTCAGCACGCTGTTCGGGCGGCGGCGGTCCATCGTCGGCCTGCACGCAGCCAACCCATCCGAGCGAAGCGCCGCCGAGCGCCTGGCGATCAACTCGGTTGTGCAGGGCTCGGCCGCCGACCTGATCAAGCAGGCGATGCTGAACATCGACTCTCGCATCAGGCGCGAAAACCGCCCCAGCAGAATGCTGCTGCAGATACACGACGAACTGCTCTTCGAAACGCCCTCGTCAGCCGTCGAAAGCGAGCAGGAGATGATCACTCACGAGATGATCAACGCCATCAAGCTTCTCGTGCCCCTCAAGGTGGATGTGAACATCGGCGCGAACTGGATGGACGCAAAATAATATTAGATGTATACATCCAACACTCGCAACCAGCACGATGCATCTTCTCTACTGCTGCTACTCTGCGAAGTACGCTACGAAGCACGAGTCGCCTGTTCTCCTGTTCTACTTTCTCGGCCGAAGGCCGTGCGGGGACCTGACTTCAGTCGCGAAGCGACACCTCGCCGTTCATTCTTCGCATAACACCCAGGAATCGAAATCAGCACGACTGACGAAGCCCCGCATGGAAATGCGGGGACCTGACTTCAGTCGCGAAGCGACACCTCGCCGTTTGATGTTTGGTTCGCATCACGCGAAAGCATCGCAGCGAAACCCCGCTGTT
>JAAYCO010000093.1 GCA_012729725.1 Planctomycetota bacterium | reverse complement strand
AGCCACTTTAACGTCTTCGGGTTCGACCCCGCCGAGTACCCCGCCGTCAGCGAATTCTCCGAGCCCGCGGATTTCCAGATATCTGCAAATGTTCTTGCGTCAATGGTCAATAAGACCCTGTTCGCCGCCGCCAAGGCCCACAGCCACTACGCCATCAGCGGCGTGCTTTGGGAAGCGGCGGGCAAGAGGCTCTCGCTTGTCGCCACCGACGGCCATCGCCTTGCGCAGGCCAAGGGGGCGCTGAAGAAGGCTGCCGCCAAGGACGTCTCCGCCATCGTGCCCGCCAAGCTGATGTCGCTTATCTCCCGCGTCGGCGGCGACGGCGAAGAGATGCTGGACGTCAAGATTTTGGAAAATCAGATCCTCGTCCGCACCAGCAGGGCTGTGCTGGTCAGTTCGCTGGTGCAGGGCAACTTCCCCAAGTACGGCGACGTTATTCCGAAGGAATCCTCGCGCAAGGCAACCATCAAGACCGCCCAGTTCGAGCACCGAATCCGCCAGGCGGCGTTGCTGTCCAACGAAGACAGCAGGGGCATCAGGCTGTCGTTCAAGGCCGACGGGCTTACCCTTGCAAGCCGGGCGCCCGACGCCGGCGAGGCCACCGTCACCTGCCCGATCGGTCTTGAAGGCGAGGCCATCGAGATGGGCTTCAACCCCGCGTTCCTCATCGACGCCCTGAAGGTCTGCGGTGTTGATGAAGTGGCCTTCGAGATGAACGCCCCGAACAAGCCTGCCGTTCTCAAGGCGGGTGCGGACTTCCTTTACGTCATTATGCCCGTTGATCTTGGGTAAACGAAGCGGCAAGAGGCCGCGGAAATCACTACTGGAGTTCGCTCCGCCGTGCCGATAGATTCCATATCGGCCGGAGGGCCTGCGTGAAATCGTGCGGGCTCCGAGAGAATTGTCATGGATGACGCCCAACTTCAGACCGTTTGGCTGCAGAGGCAGAAGCCCGAGCGATGCTCGCACCTTAGCGCGCCTCTGACGATGCTGATGAAGCAGAATCTCGCCAAGCGCGTTCAGCGCCTGGGCCGGCTGGCGTCGATATGGGACCAGGTCGTGCCCGAAGAGCTCAACCGCCACACGTCGATCGAGAGCTTCAACCGCGGGGTGCTGACGGTGATGGTGGACAGCGCCCCCCACCGCTTCCAGCTTAACACGATGCTTCAGGCGGGTCTGCTTCGGCAGATCCAGTCTTTGTTCAAGACCGGCGCGATCAACAAGGTCCGCCTCATCCCGGGCCAGTTCTACTCGATAGACGTATCGGGCACGCCGAGATACACGGTTTAGCATAAACATGCCTTCACCTGTTTGGCGGCTGGGTTAATGCCCTGGCCATCTCCCTGCCCAGTTGGTCGCATTGGTCCAGATCCTGCCTCGTCGGCGCGCAGTGAGCCTCGATGGTCGGCGCCACCAGCGGCAGCTTCGTGATTTTTGCGAATTCCAGCAGCGCCGCCAGGGCGCCTTTGCTCCAACCGTACGTGCCTGCAAGGCCCAGGAAGCGGTTCTTGAGCTTCATGTTTTGCAGCATGTCCACCATCGACGCCATCAGCGGAAAGAGCCTGGTGTTGTACGTCGGGCTCGCCAGGACGAGGCCGCGGCACGTCCACATGTCGCTGATGATGAACGAGGGCTCCATTCGCGAGACGTCCATGACGCGGACGGTCTTTACGCCCTCTCGCGACGCAGCCGACGCCACCGCCTCGGCAAGCCGGCGGGTATTGCCATACATGGATGCATATATCACCGCAAGCTGGGGCTCGGTTTCCTGCCGGCTCCAGCGGGCGTAGTGGTCGATGATGTCGCCGGGCCGGTCGCGCCATATCGGCCCGTGCGTCGATGCGACGACCTTTATCGGCAGCTGCGACACGCGGACGATGGCCTTGTTCACGAAATCGCCGTACTTGGCGATGATGTTCGAGAAGTATCGCAGGATCTCGCGCTCGAAGTAGCTCGTCTCGACCTGGTCGTCGAAAATGCCGTCCGCCACCGCCCCAAAGCCCCCGAATGCATCGCCGCTGAACAGCACGCCCGAGAGCTCGTCGAACGTCATCATCGTCTCGGGCCAGTGAACCATCGGCGTCAGGAAGAACCGCAGGTTGTGCCTGCCAAGGTTCAGCGCCTCATTGTCGTCCACAATCTTCAGCCGCTGCGTTATGCCGAAAAACGCTTCGAGCAGATTCGCCGTTTTCTTGTTTCCAACAATGACGACATCGGGAAACGATTCCCGAATCACCGCCAGTGCCCCGCTGTGATCGGGCTCCATATGATTCACAACCACGTAATCCAGCGGGCGCTCCCCCAGGAGGGCCTTTATCCTCTCCAGCAGGCCCGGCAGGAACGCCCCCTTCACGGCGTCGATCAGCGCGGTCTTCTCATCCTTTATAAGGAACGAGTTGTACGAGATGCCGCCGGGCAGCGGCCAGATTGCTTCAAACCTGTGCGTGTCGTAATCGTTCGCCCCCACCCACCAGGTGTCCTGGGCTATCTGAACCTTGTCGGCCACGGCGTGTCCTTTCGATAGGTTGAGTCATTATAAGAGCGCCGCCGCGTTTGGGGGCGCGCACGAAAAACCTCAGCAAGGTTGGCCGTTTTCCATCGTCCTGAATAAGATGGAAAAGAGGAGCGACAAATGAAAGCCACGGTCGACGAAACCTGCATCAGTTGTGGATTGTGCGTTGAGATTTGCCCGGAGGTATTCGAACTGCCGGACACTGGAATCGCCAAAGTGAAGGTCGCCACGGTGCCCGAGGAATCCTGGGCCGCCTGCCGCGAAGCAGCCGCCAGCTGCCCGGTGGACGCCATCCACATAGAGGAATAGCATCCGCCGACGCCATGCCGTTCTCGCCGGCCTGAGGCTCCGCGGGGATGTTCTCCAACCTCTTTGCGTTGCACCCGTGCCTGTCAATATGCGCCTCCCCTGCGCGCCTGGGAAGGGCCAACGCCATCTTCAGCGCGAGGTCACTGCACCAGCGGCGTGCCCTTGCCGGCAGTGCCGCGAACAGCGTCGGCGACGGCCTTGTGAACCGCAGGGTCCATCATCTCGGGCATCAGCGCCTCGCCGTGGGCCATGTCGCCCAGGGCCTTGGCTGCCGCCATCAGCATCTCCATCGTTATCATGTCCGTATTGGCGTCCAGCGCCCCGCGGAACATTCCCGGATACGCCAGCGCGTTGTTGACCATGCGTCCGTCGGCTGCCAGCGCCGCCCCTGCCTCGTAGGCGTCCTGCACCGAAATCTCGCCAACGGGATTGGCTAGCGCCATGACGATGGGATCCTTCGCCATCGAACGCACCATGTCCTTGGAAACAAGATCGGCCTGGCTGACGCCGATGAAAAGCTCCTTGCCTTTCATGATCTCGGCGATGCCGCCCTTCTGGTTGGCCTTGTTGGTGCGCTCGGCGAGCATCTGCTTTTCGGGGCTCATGCCCTCAACCCTGCCGCGGTGAATCGCGCCCCGCCGGTCCAGCACGACAACGTCGGCGATTCCCGCGAGCATCAGCACATCGGCGATTGCAGTGCCTGCCGCCCCAGCGCCGCTGATTACGCAGGACAGGTCGGTCATCTTCCGCCCCGACTTGCGAAGGTAACTGTAAAGCCCCGCCAGGACCACCGTCGCCGTGCCGTGCTGGTCGTCGTGCATGACGGGAATCTTCAGCCTCCGGTCCAGCTCGCGAGTGATCTTGAAGCATTCCGGCGCTGCCACGTCCTCAACCTGGATCGCGCCGAAGCCGCATGCAAGTTTCTCCATAACATTAATGAACTCATCTGCATCTTTTGTATCAATCAGCACGGGCTCGGCGGAAATGCCGGCGAATTCCCAGAAAATCGCCGATTTGCCTTCCATAACCGGCAGCCCGGCCAGCGCCCCGATGTCGCCAAGGCCCAGGATCGCCGTGCCGTTGGTGCATATCGCCACCTTGTTGGCCACGTTGGTGAACTCGCGGGCAAGGGCAGCGTCGGCCTCGATAGCCTTGCACACCCGCGCCACGCCGGGAGTGTAAACGATTCGCAGATCGGTGTTGCTCTTGATGGGCCGGCGGCTGCGCATCTCGCACGCCCCGCCGCGGTGGCTCTCGAACGACATGTCCAGAACGCAGCGCACCTTCACGCCGTCTATGCCAGAACACGATTCCTTTACGCGCGTAATCCTGTCATCGGTGCTCAGCAGGGCAAGGTCGTACATCACCTGGTCTGCGTCAATCTCCGCCAGCGACATCGACTGTATCTTCGTGCCCGACTGGGCAACCGCCGACACGATCCCGGCAAGCGCATCGTCCAGCCGACCCTGCGAAATCGCCAGCCGAAGGGTGAAAACCGTGGGTCGAACGAACCTGTCCTGAAGAGCCTGCAACGAACCCATAAATATATATTCCTTTCGTAATTATCAGTCTGTTATCTTCGGCGCGCGGACGATGCGGGGATCGGTGAAGATGTCGCACTCGTCGCTGCTGGTGGACGAAAACTCCGAAACGATCGCCCCTTCCTCGCCCGCCTGGAACCAGTGCAGCGTGTCCGACGCAATCGTGTGCTGCATGCCCGGTTCAAGCACGATCTCGCGCCGCACGGTGTAGTACGGCTCGCCGCCTGCCGGAATCACCGCCTTGATGGGCTCGGTCGGCTTGCCTTCAACGTACAGATACACCCTGCCCCAGCGGCAGCGGAACGTCTCCATCTTCCCGCGACGCCCCTCCACCGGCGGGTGGCGATGCTCTGGGCACGTCTGCCGCGGGAACATCACAAGTTCCTTCGCGCAGTATACGTCATTATTAACATATGTTATCAGCTCAAGACCGGTCCGGTCCAGTTCGCCCAGGCCGAAATCCGCCACTTCAAGAGAGGCGCTCTCTGCGGCGGTGATGACGATTCGCGCCGCCTCAAGCATCCGCCGCGCCTTGTCCTGAGCCTGCCGAACCTGTTGTGCGTTCATTGCTTATCCTTCACTTCGCCGGGACGATAAGCCCCGTCGCGCCGTCGGGCCGCCAACCCGGCAGCGAAATCGAAACGGGCCTTCTGCCCCATCCTTCGCCAAGCCGGCGCTGCAATTCATCCCACGACGGCACGCTGTGCACCGCGTGAGCGCCCTGGCAGTTGCACGCGCCCGTCGCGCACGCCGCGTTCGCCGCCGCCTCTATGGGCAGCCCCTTCACCATCGCCGCCAGAAAGCCCGCGATCGTCGAATCGCCCGCGCCGGTCGTGTTCGCCACCTTGATGTCGAAGCACGGCGAAACCAGCCGCCTGCCCCGCCAATTCGCAACATCGCCGGGCCGGCATGCGCCCATCGCGTTCAACCGCTTCTCGTCGTCCGTCGTGCGAATGTACATGCCGTCGGCGCCAAGCTTCACGCCCACCACGGCCGCCCCGATGCCAAGCAACTCGCCCGAAAGCCAGTCGAGCAGTTGAGCATCCACGGCAAGTGCCCCGCTTGAAAACTTCGCATACGTCGCGGGGTCCACCATATATAGAGCTTCCTCTATACTCGGCAGAAACACATCCGTCAGCGGGCCTACAGCCGCCAGTATCGCCTTCCAGTCCGCCTTGCCCGCTTCGCTTGCGGGGTCGGGCCAGGCCATGTCCAGCGATGTCGTGACGCCGCGCCGGCGCGCCCTGCCGAACAAATCCACAAGCTCCGCGCCGTTGTTGATCCACATCGTTCTCATCAGCGGCGGATATCCGAAATGCAGCAGCCGCAGCGACGGCAGTTCGTCGAAGTCCACGTCACGCGACAAGAACGTGTCGTTCACGCCCGGACAGTGAAGGAACGATCTGTCACGCTCGGCGGGATTGATAACCAGCGAATACGACGTCGGCTCGCCCTCGATCGGCCTGAGATCTCGAGAGATGCCCTTGCCGAATTGCTCGACGACCATCGCGACCGTCTGCCCGAACATGTCGTCGCCGACGCGCGAAATGAGCGCCACATCAAGCCCCAGCCGCTTGAGCGACAACCCGGTGTTCGAGACCGCCCCGCCCGTTGCGACTCTCGCCCCGCCGATTTTGACAAGCTGCCCCGGCTGAAGCCCTTTGGACAACGTCTCCAACGGCATCCGCCCAACGTCTATATAAATGTCCAGGCATATATGCCCCGCAACCGCGATTTGGGCATCAACGCCGTCTTTCTGTTTCACCGCCGTCTCCATCACACCGCAGCCGCCCAGGCCGCGAAACGGGAATTGTAATGCCCCCGCCTGACATAAACAAGCACCCGGGATTGGGCCGTTCTTCAGACAATATGCGGCGAAACGCGACTCACATTCACCAACTGCAATCGGGCGCGGGCTTCTTGAAGAACTTCAGCAGTTGAATGACAACCTTGACAAGATACCCGTGGTCGAACGTCTGAAACATCAGCACCGCCGTCGAATCGGGGTCTTCGGTGTTCAGCCTGACCACGACCTCCGGCTTGCGGCGCTTCTTGCAGATCACCCTCGCCCTGCATCTGGCGAATGCCTCGCCTCGCCATGAAGAGTCTTCGTTGACCACCGCAGCCACATCGGCGGCGGTGACTATCACGCCGCCGTACGTGCCGTCGGATGCGGCGCTGCCCGACCCGGCCAGGTACTTGGGCGGCTTGGCCATGCGAACAGCACGGTTCCACAACACGCGTATCGTGCAGGCGTCCAACGTGCCGTCGGCCTTGCGAACCTTTGTCAGCGGGCGAAGGTGGCCCTCGTGGCACAACGCCTTCGCCGACGCGATCGGACGAAGTATTTCCGCCACCTCAACATACGCAATAAGCCTGTCGGCGTGAGCCCTGCTCATGCCCCAAAAGGTGCGGCAATACTGCATGAAAGTCATGTCGCGGGACAAGTACAATCGCTGCTTTCGCACCTTGTGAAGCGCCCTGCCCGCCTCCAGCATCGAGCGCAGGTGAAGCGCAAGCACCCGCTCGCAGGCGAGCAGTTGAAGGTTGCGGTCTTCGGTTTCTTCGAGCTTCTGCGGGCTGAGTTCCATCAGTTCGTCAATGCGGCTGTTATCCACATATATAACTAGATCGCCACTGGAAGTGATCCTGTGAGCCTGGATCAGTTGCATCGGGTCGATCCTGCCTTCGGGCATGTGCTGGCTGCCGTACATGTCGCGGACCTCGACGTTGCGCGGCAACTCATAGAGGCGGGTGTACAGTTGGCCGTCCCAGCCCCTCTGGCGGATGACGATGTCCGTGTCATCGGGCATCATGTAGATGCGGCTTCCCATTATGTTCCTCTTGCCGCACCATGGCAGGTAGAACAGCAGTTCGCCTTCGGTGACGCCCTCGGGCACGTCGATGATCATCTGCTTGGACGCCGGACCCTTCACCATGCCCCTGACCCAAACCTCCTTGCGGGCGTTTTTCTCGAAAAACTCCCGAATTTTCTCCGGCAGCTCGGTAACCCGCACGCCGGAAGTGTCTAAAGTGACCACGATCTTCTGGATATCGTCGCTAGCATCGCCTTGGGCGGCCGGCTCCTTTTGGTGTCGTTTGGTGTCGTCTGTAACCTCTTGTCCGTCCACGACTTGTGGATTTGGTGTCGTTTGGGGATCCTCCATATCCGCCGTCGATTGTCCCTGGGAGTATTGGGGTTCTGATAAAATGGGGTATCCCGGTCCCCCATCCTTGGCCTTCACGAGGACAGCTGGCGGGACTTCCGCCGGCCAGGTTTCATCATTTTCCCGCTGGCTGCGGAGTCTGGCCTTTCGGCAGCGTTCGCGGGCGAGGGTGGCCTTGAGTTTGTTGAGCACCCTTTTGCGGTCATGCGCCAGTTGAAAGCTTCGTTTGGTTTTGTACTGGGCGACGGTTCCGTTGAAGCCCGGCGGGGGTTTGAGGGGGATAGTCCTGCTGATGCGTCTGAGACACTCCAGAGCCCTTACGGCCTCCAGCGACAACCCGCGACGCTCTCCGACGCGCATATCGCACCTCCCACTGACTAATTTGCCGGTAGGATTATACCATAATCACGACGACCCGTCAATATACCTACTTCACTCGAAACCAGCCCGCGCGAAGCCCCTCGGGCTGCGCCCGAGATAGTAGAGCAGGAGAAAAACCAAAGCCGTCTTGTCTACTGCTCACCTGTTCTCCTGTTCCACTTTCTCGGCCGAAGGCCGTGCGGGGACCTGAAAACCATCGCGCAGCGAATCATCGCCGTTTGCTGTTTGGTTCGCATCGTGACTATCGCACAAAAAATAAATACAACGGCGAGGTGTCGCTTCGCTCCTGAAGTCAGGTCCCCGCATTGCCATGCGGGGCTTTTGGCGTCGCGCTGGTTGGGTTAATGGGTGTGATTTGATGACGTATGTGGATTATCTGGATGCGGATTTCGCCTGCGATTCGAACATTCCGAACATGGCGCTTCTACCGCCCATCTCCGGATCGGTCCGGCGCAACTGATCGATGTGAACGGCAAGGTTGCGCATCGCGGCCGAGTCGTGCTTGAACCCGGCAAGCAGACATTGCGCCATCTCCATCTGAACTTCCCAGAACATGTCCGGGAACCTGTCGCGATCGACGCCGCGAGCAAGCTGAGCGTACAAACCCGCGGCGGCATCGTACTTCTGCATGGCGCTGTGCACCCTGGCCAGCCCAAGCAGGTTCTGCGCGTCAACGTCCAGCATGGCCTTGCGCGACTCGATGACGGCCTCGTAACCGGCCCGCAGCTTACCCGCAAGGTCGGCCACGCGCGGCGATTTGTCTTCCTCGGGCGGTGCGGACCTCAGAGCATCCAGCGCCAGCCTGATGCTTCTGTCATGCCCGGTTTCCAGGCTTTCACGCAGCAGATGCAGGTATTCTTCCGCGTTGGCCAAGAGGGCGGCGCGGTCATTCGCCGCAGCCGTGGCCTGGGCCGCCATTTCATCCCTCCGGGCCAGCGGCAGCTCCCGCCAGGCGTCCTGAAGGCGGGCGGACAGATCGCGCAAAGCCTGCCGCTTGTCGGCTGAGTTCGCCGCGGAATCCATCGCGAGTTTAACAAGCCTCCCATGCGGGTGAGCCTGCACTCGGGCGGCTGAGTATTTCGCAAAAGCCTCCGCCTGGGTTATGGCCCTGTTGACGTCGGCGCCGATCTGGTCCACGGCTGCGAGGATCGGCAGGAATTCCTCATCCACAAGGGCGGCCCGTTTGGCGCGTCGCTGCTGATCGTCGGCCTGGCATTCCTTCCACATCCTGAGCGATTCATCAAACTCCCCCGCCTCGCACAGGGCGTCGGCGCACATCTGCCGTGCGGCGTATTCCTGAGAGCCTTCGCTTCGCTCCAGCAGCACCCGCGCGAACTGAACGTACGCCTTGCGATACTTCTCCAACTCGTCGGCGGCGAAGGTGTTGTTGCGGAGAACCGAGATCCTGCGGCGGACCTGCTCGACGACCAGCCCGATCAGCCGCTCCGCCTTCTCGGGGGCCTTGTGGCGAAGCTGATTCACCAGGTCAATCGCCCTGGCGATGTCGGAATCGACGCCCGATTGCACGAGCATTCGCACTTCCCATTCGACCGCGCTGATCGCCGCCGAGGTGTTCGGCCATCTTTGGGCAATCTGCTCGACGGCGAAAATCGCCTGCTTTTCGCCAAGGAAATCGTGCCGGACGATTATCTTGTCAAGCTGGCTTTGCGCCGCCCATTCGTCCTGCCCTGCTGACGACGCGTCGGCGGTGAACGCATCGAGCATGGCGATAAGCTTCTGGGCAGCCGGGGCGTCGGGCGAATCCGGCGAGTCTTCTCGAAGCGCAGAAAGCCTGTACTTGAGCCCCTCGCGGCGGGAGATCATGTAATCTGCCGACGAGGCGGGAACCTGCTCGAAATGCTCAGCCGCCTTCAGAAAATTGCCCTTGCGATGCGGAGGTTGGCTAAGCAGTCCGACGTTCCTGTATTGCTCGGCGAGGATTCTATGCCACGTCATGACCTCGGCATCGCCGGGCCAGCCGTGAATGAGCCGTTCAAGCGCGGATATGAACTCCAGCCGAAGCTGGTCCCCAGAAAGCCCCGCCTGTGCGTAGTCGCCCATCGCGCCGGAGAAGCAGATAACCGCGTTGAGGCACGCCTGACGCGACACGTTGCCCGCCCTGACGCCGTCGGCAACCTTGAGAAACGCCCTGCCCGCCTCGTCTCGGCGGCGGATCGTCGCGCCGTTTTGCACACGCCCCTGCCGCTCGAGAAGATATCCAAGCTCCCACCACGCAAGCGGGCGGGCGAGAACCGAAACCTCATCATCGCCGGCAAGCACCTGCCGGAGCAACTCTGCTGCCTGACGGGGGCTGTTGTTCAGGCGAAACTCGCGCCGGGCAAGAGCTATGAGCCCAAGCGGGCCAAGCTTGTCGCTCGCCACGCCGGCGTAATGGCTGGCCAGCACGTCGAGAAACTGGGCATTCACGTCGGCGTCATCCCACTGGGCGGCAAATGCCAAAAGCGCCTTCTGACCTGCGGCGATATCGCCCCTGGCCTGGTGAAGGCGGTTTCGCAGCATCGCCGCCAGCAACGATCCAAACAGCTTGTCGTCACGATTGGGCGACGCAGCCGACGCGAACTGGTCAAAGGAATCTATCGCCGCGACGGCGGCATCGTATTGGCCTGACTCTATATAACATCTTGCGATCTGGTGCCGGGCCTGGAACCTGGTCTTGTCGGCTGCGGCCGGTGCGTCGCAGAGTTTAAGGTGTTCGACGGCCTTATCGCAGGCGCCCAGTTCGCGCAGCGCCACAGCCGTCAGCAGGTTCGCCTCGTGCTGCATGCCGAATTGCGGCGAGAGAAACGCCTGCGCCTCCTTTATCGCCGATTCGAGCAGGGCCTTGCGGGGGGCGGCGTCGCCGCTGTCAATGGCGAGGCCGCGATACAGCATGGTCCACGCGGCCGTGTATGCCGCTCGCTGCCTGAGCTGCGTTGCGGAGCGGCTGTGGAGCATGAGGTTGGTTCGATCGCGATCCTGGCGGTAATCGATGGTCTTCTCGTCGATGTCGCGGCAGAGGCTTTCAAGCAGGTTTGCCGCCTCGTCAGCGGCGGCGGCAACCTGCCGGCGTTCGTCAGGCCCGCCAAGCAGGTAGAGGATTCGCCACGCGGGCGCGCTTACCTTTTCAACGCCCAGCAGGTGAGCCAGCATCCGCCTGCCCTCGTAGACCTGCCAACGGCGAGATTCGCTGGTGATCGGGGCAGCCGAGATCTGGCGGTATATCTCGATTGCCGCGTCCACCAGTGCGTCGCGCTTGGCTGCGTCGGCGGCGCGGGCGGACTGATCGAGCATGTCGCCGGCCTGTTTTTGAAGCCGCTCGATGTTAACGGGCGCATCCTGGGCAAAAGCGCAGTGTGCGATCAGCACTGCAAACGCCGCTGCGACCAAAGGCCATGTTCGCATCTGGTGTTTCCGCGTTGACTGCGCCGGCGGCGCGCCTTTACTCGCCACCGACGAACCCAACTTTCTTGTACCCCGCCCGCACGGCCTGGTTGAAAGCCTCGACAACATATTCCCACCGCACATCCGGCGCGGGACTGATGAACACCGACAGCTCGGTTCCGGTTTGCTTCCGCCTGCGTTCGACCAGCAGTTGGTGCAGTTCGTTTGCGGCGCTCTTGAGGCTTTCGCCGCTGCCCTCGATGCCCATGTTCTCGCCGCGAACGTAGTATCGCACTCCCATGGCCCCGGCTGCGTGAATTTCGAGGTTCAGCTCCTGCACAATCACTTCGCTTGCGGTAATGCCGCCCTTCTCGGGCAGCGAGGCCAGAAGCTGGCCCTCCTGCTCACGGAAGCTCGTGCCGAGCAGGAAGAACAGCAGCAACTGGAAGACCACGTCAATCATCGGCGTCAGCGGCGGCTGGACCTGCCTGCTTGCGCGCACGCGCCGCTGGCGAGGCGGCACGTAATGCACCGACTCGTCGCCTTCCATTATGAGTTGACCTCTGGCCATATCAGTCCACCCGCGCCGAGATGTTCATCCTGGATATTCCCGCATCGCCCGCCGCCCGCATGAGAGGCTCGAAGAACGCGAAGTGCACCTTCTTGTCGCCGCGGATTTCGAGGCAGAATTCATCGTCATCGCCGCCGGCGTCTTTGGCGGCGCGAAGCTCGGACCTCAGTGCGTCCATGTCCACCGGCTGGGTGGTGAAGTCCCTGTTGTTGATCCTGTACGTAACCGCCTTGCCCATGACCAGCGGGTCGCTGCTGCCGTTGTCGGGCTCGGCGGAGACCACGTTGACGATTACCTTGTGCGGCGAATCAAGCTTGTCCTGTGCGATTGCCTTGCTTTCAAGCGGGTGGGCGAGCTCCACGGGCACAATAAGCTGGCTGGCTGCCTGGCTGGTCAGGATGAAGAACAGCATCAACTGGAAAACGCAATCGATCATCGGCGTAAGGTTGAGGCTCAGATCGGCTAGTTGTTTTCCTTGTCGCGCCATGTTCAACTCCGCTGCGTCGTCACCCGCGGGGGCATTACGGCATTTTTCGGACCGGCCGGAATGTTGAGATTAGATCCTGCGCCACCTTCATGCCCTCGCTGGACATCGCGTCGATTCGGTTTCGCAGTGCGGCATACGCGGCCATCGCCGGAATCGCCACCAGCAGGCCGTCCAGCGTGGTGACGAGCGCAACACCGATGCTCTGGGCCAGGTCGCCGGCGTTGGGCATGCCGCCCTTCCTGACGATGGTGAAGAAGGCTTCGATCATTCCGCTGACCGTGCCAAGCAGCCCCATCATCGGCGCGACGTTGCCGATGACGTTGAGCCATTCGATGCTTCGAAGCATCTTCGTGGTTCGCTCTTCGGATGCTTTCTCCAGCGCCCGTTCCATCGCGGGGTAGCCGTGCGGCGACTCGGCGAGCGACGAACTGACGAGATAGCTCAGATAGTCCGGGCGATGAGAGGTCAGTTCGATTGCCTCGCGGTACTGCTTTGCCGTGAAAAGCTGCTGCACCTGCTTTCGCACCGCCTGCGGCAGCATGTTCCCGCGGCGGATTTCTATGAAGTACTTGATCGCCAGCGAGAGCATCACGATGCTCAGCGCGATGATGGCGTAACCGATCAGGCCGCCGCCCGCGATGTACACATCCCAAAAAGTCTGCTCGGCCGCTGCTAACATCATCTGGGTTTGCCCTTTCCGGTCGCTGAGGCGCTACTGAAAATCCTGCGTGATAAGCCTGAATTCGCCGCTGTTTTCCTCGGCCAGGCGCGTCATGTCCCGCGAGGCCGACTGTATTCTCGCCTCGTTTATCCCGCTCGGCGAGAACAGGAAGGTGTTCAGGATAACCTTCCTTTGGCCATTAAGCGAGGTCACAACCGTCTGGATGTCCTTCATGTCGGGCAGGTTGGTCAGGTCTGTCAGGAAGTAGACAACCTTCGGCCCGCCCTGCACGTTCGAAAGCGCGTCGAACGCGCGTGACAGCGCGGGCAGCAGTCCGGTGGCCAGCTTTCCAAACGGCTGGCTGTTGCTCGTGACGAACTGCGCCGCCTTGAGCTTGTATGCATCCGAGGCGGGGATAAGTCTCTTGTTCTCCAGCTCGATAACCTTGCCCGATCCGTGAAAGAGGATCACGTGGAACGTCTGTTTCTCATCAAGCTGACCGATGGAATTAGCCAGTTCGAAGCTGACGCGGTCGAACACGTCGTACATCGAGCCGGTGTAATCGACCACGTAAACCACATGCTTTGCGTTGCTGCCCGACCCGAAGAATGATGAGTAGAACTCTGCGGTGGACGGGCCGCGGGCTTCCCACGTGCTTGGGGCCGCCCCGCCGGCGGACATGAGCATGGTTCTGTCGGGCGTGCTGTCCGAAGGCAGCGCCGATTCGCGCACGGTGGTCGAGACCTTTTCGACGGCAGCTTCGCTCACCGTGTTCCTGGGGCTTGGCGTGAGCGAACCTCCGGGATTGGGGCTTCTTCTGACGCCATGGACGACAATCTCCCGCTCCGTTTCGCCGATGGTGAGCATTGCCCCAAGAAAGACAACCACCACAAGCAGCCCGACGTGAAAGAGCAGGCTAATCATCACGGGCATTACGCGCGACATGAAGCCGGTGGAAAGGGCCGGGGAGCGTTGCTCCTGTTGGGGATCGGCGAGGGGCTCGCTCGGCTGTTGGGAATGCCCGGCGGGTGCAAGACTCGCGGGCACTTCGCTGGCGCTGTTGCAGCGCGGGCAATCAACCTGCCTGCAATCACCGTCGGCGGCGAGCAGCTTTCCGCAGCTTTCACAACGAAATTCAACGGCCATCGCCACACTCTCCCGCATTCACAAGGGCAAGCCTTTTACTTGTAGTCGTCGGCCCAGTGGGTGTCAACATCTTAACGAACAGGGTCATAAAGGGCAAAAAAGGCTGATCGTCGCCCAAGGTTCGCGTAAACTACGCCGGAATCAGGAGAGCTTGGGTTGGCGAATAATCACAAGAATCGGAAGTGGACGAACACTGCCGGCATAGTGCTGGCGGGCGGCATACGCCTGCTTGGCGGCACGCTGCGCATAAATTGCGTCGCAGAGGACATGTCGAGCCTTCCGCACAGAAGGCCATCGCCGGCGATTTACTCGTTCTGGCACGAGATGCTATTGATGGCTGCCTATACGTATAGCGCCGAGATATGCCCGTTGATTTCCCGCAGCGCCGACGGCGACATTGCCGCCTCGGCAGTGCGATGGCTTGGCGGCGAGCCGATCCGCGGCTCGACGAACCACGGCGGCAAAGACCGCGGCGGAGCGGGCGCCTTGCGAAGCATGATCCGTCGAGGGAAATTGCAGCACCTGGGAATAGCCGTGGACGGGCCGATCGGCCCAAGAAGGCAAGTCGGCCCCGGCATTGGCGTTCTGGCCAGGCACGGCGGCATGCCGATAATACCCGTGGGAATTGCGCCGGGCATCTCGAAGGGATTGGGCAGGGAGGATTTGATGATCCGCGTGCCGATGCCGTTTTGCCGGTGCTGGATCGTCCTGGGAAAGGCTGTCATTATTCCCGCCGGCGCAAGGCGCGGCGAGTCGGCTTCGATTGTGCAGCGGGCGATGGACGACGTGCAGTCGCGGGCCGAGAAGTACGCCCAGGGCGCCGCTGCCCCTTCATCCTTCAGTATCCGGCAGATGAAGCATATATAAATCTATTTGATTAGTTTCTTCGGCCCTACGCTATCTTGTCGAGCAGTTCAATGCCCACGCCCAGCATCTGGCCCACGGGCTGAACATGCACCACTCGGCAGGTATAGACCACCACTCGCAACTGGCGGCGTTTGGGCCGGTCGCTGAGGGCGGGCAGATGCAGTTCGAGCCGGAGTTTTTCATCAGTCGTTATGGTGCGCCGGGCGTTTACAAGAACCATCGCCCCGTTTTGAGAGATATTGGCGGTTCGACCCTGTGCGACGGGCCTCCCTTGAGAATCCGAAAGCATGGCCGGATGGGCCGCGGGCATTCGCAGATTCACCCGACGTTCAGCGGTTCGCATCGTCATTATTACAACCTCCGTGCGGCCGTGGCGACCGACATCTATTTGATCGGCCCGATTCATATGGAGGTTGAATAAGCCAAATCAATCGGAGGTGCGAGCGGAAGGAGCACTGGTCGCCGCCGGCGCCGTCGTCGGAAGAACCGCAGCGGCGGCTGCCGATTCGGCCAGAATTGGCCTGCTGGCATTGGTTGCCGGGCCGGAGGCGGGCATAATTCCCCTCGCGACCCCGACGACGATGGGCCTGTAGTTCAGGACAATCAGCATGGGCTCGACGGGTTCATCCGCCGGTTGGCTGGGCGCGGCGGGCGCCGCCGGCCTTCGGTCCATGTATCTCTCGCCCTTCAGGTCGCTCATGGTCTGGCGATATCTGAATGACGCTGCCTTGTCTTGTTCTTCCCCGCGGGCGGATTCCTCATTCTGCTCTTTAAGCCCGCCAAGGGCCTTGGTGATAAGGGCCACCTGTTGCTGGTTTTCCGGCTGGACGTTGTATCGCACCTGCAGCATGCCATCCACATGCTCGACCTTCTGCGGGTCGGCGGGCAGAGAATTGTCGGCAAGCACCTGCGAGACGGTCTTGCGGGCGAGTTCCATGTCACTCACGAAAAGCACGTGTTCAACGGCCAGGGGCCTGTGGAGGGCATCACCGTCCGCCGGCAGGCCGGATGCGGGCGCTTCGGCGGCGGGCCTGGGGGTGGGCTCCGTCGATGCAATCTCATCCGCAACAACTGATGAGTCAACAGCATCGCCGCCCAAGCGGCGTTCAGCAGCGGAGGCGACAATCGCTTCCCTTTCCTTCGACGACGGTTTTGATGCGGCGTCCGCCTGCACCACGTTTTCGACAAGGGCCAATTCGTTGCCGTCGGCGGGCGCGGTTTCGGCGGCGAATCGCATCGGGTCGTAGTACGACGTACTCCACAGCATAACGCTGACGATAAGCCCGACGCTGACGGCGATAAGCACCACGGCCGCCGTTGCAAGATACCGCACCCACGGAAGCGGCGGCTCGACGCCTTCGCTTGCCGAGTCGACAAGTTTGAGGCGCTCCGCCTTGGCGAGCACCTGGTCGGCGAAGTCCTCGCTTGCCCGCGCGCGAGGAAGGGCGCGAACGGCGTCCCGCACGCGGCGCAGTTGCTCGAGTTGTTCGGCGAGCTGGGGCTCGGCGCGCATGGCGGCTTCAACGGCAGCCGATTCGCTCGGGCTCAGTTCGCCGTCGAGATACGCCGACAACTGCTGGCTGATCTTGTCGTTGTGGTCGCTCACAAAACTTGCTCCACCGTCATGCCTGCTCGCCCAGCAGGCCCTTAAGCATGAGTCTGGCCCTGTGCAGGCGGCTCTTGACCGTGCCGGGCGGCACGTCGAGAACCCGCGAGATCTGGGCGTAATCCATGTCTTCCATGTCGCGAAGTATGATCACGAGTCGATAATCGTCGTCGAGTCGGTCAAGCGCCTCGGCCACTCTTTTGGAGTCCTCGGCCAGTTGCGCCACCGCCTGGGGGCTCTGCTCGCGAGACTGGGCGACACAGTCGCCGAGGCTATGCGCCTGCGTTCCTTCCAGGCCCTCGTCGAGCAACCCGAATCGAAGGCGGACGCTGCGGCGACGGTGCGAAATCGCCAGGTTCGCCGCAATGCGAAACAGCCAGGTGTAAAAACTGCTCTGATTCCTGAACTGGCTTATCCGCTCAAGGGCCTTGAGGAACGCTTCCTGCGCCAGTTCCTGGGCCTCGGCCCACCTGCCGATCATCCGGTGCACCATGTTCACAAGGCGGTCCTGGTGTTTGGCGACAAGAAGCCCGAAAGCCTGCATGTCGCCCTTGCGGCACTTGTCCACCAGGGCCTCATCCTCGAAGCTCAGCGCCGCCGGCGCGGAGGGGTTCTCATCGCCCGCCTGCCCTTGCGCCGCTACTGATTTTGACGCTCTATCGCTCAAATGGTTCCCGAATCAACAACCTGCAACTGGGCGTCTACCCGCGAACATGGCCTTGGCCGGTGACGATCCATTTGTAGGTCGTAAGATCTTCAGCTCCCATGGGCCCGCGGGCGTGCAGTTTGTCGGTGCTGATGCCGACTTCCGCCCCGAGCCCGTACTCGCCGCCGTCGCTGAACCGCGTGGACGCGTTCACCATTATGCTGGCGGAATCAACCGCTGCCGCAAAACGCCTGGCGGCTTCAATGTCGCGGGTGACTATCGCATCCGTGTGTCCGCTGCCGTACTTGTTGATGTGCGCTATCGCCTCGTCAAGCCCGTCCACCACGCGAACGGCCAGTATCAGGTCGAGGTACTCGGTGCGCCAGTCGTCCTCGGTGGCGGGTTTCATGTCCGGCACAAGCTGGCGGCTTCGCGGGCAGCCCCGCAGCTCGACGCCGGCGTCGGCGAGTTTTTTCGCAACCACTGGCAGCAGCCTCTGGGCGGCCGCCGAATCGACCAGCAGGGTCTCCATTGCATTGCAGACGCCCGGCCGCTGGCACTTGGCGTTGAGAACGATATCGACCGAGCGCTTCTCATCCGCGTCGGCGTGCAGATAGACATGGCAGTTGCCCATGTAGTGCTTGATGACGGGCACGAGGGCATCTTCGACGACGGCGCGGATAAGGCTTTCGCCGCCGCGGGGAACGATAAGGTCTATAAGCCCCTGCGCCTTGCACAGCGCGGGGACGACGGCGCGATCGGTGCTGTCTATGACGGTGATGGCGCCGGCGGGCAAACCGGCTGCGGCGAGACCCTCGTGCATGGCCGCCGATATTGCAAGGTTGGAGTTTATGGCTTCCTTGCCGCCGCGAAGCACGCAGGCGTTACCGCTCTTGAGGCACAAGGCGGCGGCGTCGGCGGTGACGTTGGGACGCGACTCGTATATCACGCAGACCACGCCGATGGGCGTGCGGCGCTTTTCGATTCGCAGCCCGTTTGGCCGGTCATAAGCGGCGATGGTCACTCCGACCGGATCAACCTGCCGGGCGATTTGCTCTATGGCCCCGGCCATGGCCTGAATGGATTTATCTGTAATCGTCAGCCGCTCCATCATGGCCTTGGAGATGTTCGCATCGGCGGCGGCCAAAAGGTCTTTGCGGTTCGCGGCCTGGATGTGATCGCTCTGGGCCCGCAAGGCCGCAGCGCATGAAATCAGCGCCTCGTCGCGCTGCCGTCCTTGCGTCAAAGCCAGATGGGCGGCCGAGTCGCGTGCGGCGGCGCATATCTCACGCACGTAAGCTATTGCATCCATAGGTTGGTGCTCCCGATGCACAACGTACTATACGTCCTGTCGCGGAGCAAGTGATTGAACGGGCGGGGGCCAGTTAGTTCAAAAAAAATGGCGGGCCTGCCGCGGGGGGGGACGACAGGCGCCGCCTCGGCAATCGAACCGGCCGGGGGGGAGCCGGTCCGAAAGGGGGTTGAGCCTAATCTGCCTCAGACTGCCTCAGATTGAACCCGATACAGCCATCAGCAATACTCCATAACGAATATTGTAGCATCAGTCAGAGTTAATGCAAATCAAAATATCGGGTAAACACCTTAATTCTCGTTTTTGTCAAGCCCGGCGCAAAGCAGGAATAAACCACGCTAACACCTTGCCCTAACATCCTTTACGCCAAAGTCAAGAACGAACCTACGCATTGCAGGTAAAAAAGATTGAATTTTCTCGATTTTTTGCTTTTTTCCCGGCGCCTCAGGGGTCGTTTTGCGCGCAATCGTCAGTGCGCGCTGGCAATCGCCGCCGCGATCGGATCTATCACGTGCGGAATGATAAATCGACGCGTGTAATCCTCGCACACTTCCTGGTTATTGGTGAATGCCTTTTGCAGGTCCGTCACCTCGCCCTGAAGCGGGTATTTCCTGATGGTCAGATACACCGTAATCGGATCATTCTCGTAGTTGCCGGTGCGAACCTGGTAGCTGCTCGACCTGGTTTCGAGCGACAACCTGGCCTGAAGGCAGCATTCGTCATCCAGCGCGACGGTGAGGTTGGGTTCGCACTCCAGCGGGTGCGTCGAGGGCTGGCTCATGAATAACGACACCGGAGAGTTGCCCAGCAGCGCCTGCGTCACTATCGCGTCGCGGTTGCCGGTGTAATCGAAGTTGAAGCCGAACAGCACGTCAAGGCATTCGACGTCAAGTCCGCTTACGCCCAGGTAGTAGGTGCTTCGATCGAGCAGCCAGCGCTGCATGCGGTAGGCATCCTCCATCTCGGGAGGATTGAAGTACCCCGCACTGAGCCGCTTTGCATGAATTTCCATCCATCTATAGCTGCCGGTGTCGCGGCTGCCCTCGAGCACATACTCGCCGCCGTCGCGCACGTAGAACGACGTCATCTCCGGAAACTCTTTCTGAACCGCCTCGCAGAAATGCAGCACCGTTTCCCGTGACGTAGGCAGCGCGAGATTGGTCTGAAGGTTGAGGTTCACGAAGAAATCGTCGGCTTCATCGCCAAATTCGGTAGGCATCAGGCATTATTCCTTTCCATAGTTCGCCTCAGGTCGTTCGCTTGTGCGTCTTTTTGCGAACTTCCAGACGGGGCGTTTCCTGGGCCACAAGGCTGTCGGCGGTAATGGATTCCGTCACGAACGTGTTTCCGCCGACGGTAACGCCCTTTCCTATTACGGTCTGGCCGCCCAATATGGTTGCGTTTGCGTAAACAGTAACGTCGTCTTCGATTGTCGGGTGCCGCTTGAGGCCCTTGATCGCCCTGCCTCGCTCGTCCTTGGGAAAACTCAGCGCGCCAAGCGTCACGCCCTGATAGATTTTTACGTTGTTCCCTATGGTGGTGGTTTCGCCAATAACCACGCCCGTGGCGTGATCGATGAAGAAACTTCTGCCTATTTCCGCGCCGGGGTGGATATCGGCGCCGGTGACGCTGTGCGCATGTTCGCCCAGAATCCGCGGCATCAGCGGAACCTGCATCTTCACCATTTCATGGGCCACGCGGTAAACCGTAACCGCGTAGAAGCCCGGATAGCAGTAGATGATCTCGTCGAGGCTTTTGGCGGCGGGGTCGCCGTCGTAGGCGGCCTGCGCGTCCAGCGCCAGCATGTCCCTGAGCATGCCCAGCCTGGAAAGCAGCCCCCCCGCCATCGTCCTGGCCTGGCGGGCGCACTTGTCGCTGTCGTGGCACGGATTGCACAGGCCGTGGGCGCACATGCAGTAGCGTATCTGCTCGGCCAGATCGTCATAAACCCGGCTCAGCAGGCTGCCCGTCTCGAACCTGGCGTTCTGTTCGCTCAGGCGAGTCTTGCCGAAAAAGCCCGGAAACAGCAACCTGCGTATGTCGTGGAATATCTCGACAATGCGGTCCCGCGAGGGCAGGAACGCATGCCCTATTCGCTGCGTCTGCGGCCCGCGCTGGTAGCTGGCCAGCAGCCCGTCGGTCAGCGAATCAAGATTGTGATCCCTGGATGTCATTATGGCGTCCTTATTACTGTATATCATCATCTCCGGGGGCGTTTTACACAAGATGTTACCGCTCGCCGGAAAGAAAACTCGCCGCCCCCCCCGCCTCAAGAAAAACCAACTTACCCTGTTGCATGTTATCTTTGATGACGATATATAATGAAGAACACGAGGCTTGCATGATCCGTCGCCGCGACAACCTGAGCCTGCTAAACCTACTGGCTCTAGGGCTGCGCTGACGGATCGCAGGCGTTTGGATTAACTTTGACGCTCCGCGATTCCGGCAGGTTCGCGGAGCGTTTTTTTATGCATTGTCCCTGTGCAACATATGGAGCCGCAAATGTCAGATAAAAGAAAAGTCCTCATATTCGACACGACCCTGCGAGACGGCGAGCAGTCGCCCGGTTGCAGCATGAACATCGCCGAGAAGATCGAAGTCGCCCGCGCGCTCGAGTCGCTTGGCGTTGACATAATAGAAGCGGGCTTCGCCATTGCCTCGCCCGGCGATTTCGAGGCGGTGGCGGCTGTCTCAGAGGCGGTCAACGACTGCGTGGTGGCAAGCCTTGCCCGCAGCATTCCCAAGGACATAGACGCAGCCGCCAGCGCCGTCGCCAAGGCCAAGCGCCCGAGGATTCACGTCTTCTGCGCCACCAGCGAGATACACCGCACTCACAAGCTCAAGCGGGCCAAGGAAGAAATCGTCCGCATGGCGGTCGAGGCGGTCAAGCTGGCCCGAAACAGCGTGCCGGACGTCGAATTCTCGCCCGAGGACGCCTCGCGCACGGAACCCGAATTCCTTGCCGAAGTGGTGCGGGCGGTGATCGACGCCGGCGCCTCCACCGTCAACATTCCCGACACCGTTGGCTACGCCATGCCCGCCGAGTATGGAGACCTGATCAGATACCTTATCAAGAACGTCGAAAATATCTCCAAGGCCGTTATCTCGGTTCATTGCCACAACGACCTGGGACTGGCCGTGGCCAATTCGCTCGCTGCCGTCCGCGCGGGCGCGGGGCAGGTCGAATGCACCATCAACGGAATAGGCGAACGTGCGGGCAACGCCGCGCTGGAGGAGATTGTCATGGCCCTGCACACCCGGCCGGACATCTTCAACGCCGCGTGCGGAATCAACACCCAGCGAATCTACCCCACCAGCCGGCTTATTGCTTCCATCACCGGCCAGAATGTGCCGCGAAACAAGGCCATCGTGGGCGAGAACGCATTCGCGCACGAGTCGGGCATTCACCAGGACGGGTATCTCAAGAACCGCGAGACTTACGAAATAATGCGGCCCCAGGATATCGGCGTGCCGGCAAGCAAGCTCGTGCTGGGCAAGCATTCCGGAAGGCACGCGTTCAAACAGCGCACCGAGGCGCTGGGCTACAGCCTTTCCGATGATCAGGTGAACCGCGCGTTCGAGCGTTTCAAGGTTCTGGCGGACAAGAAGAAAGAGGTCTTCGACGAGGACATCGAGGCCCTCATCGACGAGGAAATCGAGAAAATTTCGGAAGTCTGGCGATTGATCGGCGTGCAGACGACGGCGGGGTCCAACACTGTTCCCACCGCCACGGTGACGCTGGTTCGCGAAGACCAGACCGTTACGGACGCAGCCACCGGCGACGGTCCGGTTGACGCGGTGTACGAGGCCATTCAACGGATTACCGGCATCAAGCCCAGCCTGTGCGACTATTCGTTACGGGCTATAACATCCGGAAAAGACGCCCAGGGCGAGGTGACCATCGAGGTTGAACACGAAGGCGGCAAGTTCCGTGCTCGCGGGCTGAGCACCGACATAGTCGAGGCCTCCGCGCGGGCGTATCTGTCGGCGGTCAACAGAATCGCAACCCGCACGGTGACGAAGACGCCCAAGCCGCCAAGCCCGTAGGCGCGGTTATCGCTCGCCGGAGTTTCTCGCCCGGCGGGTGATTTTGCACATCATGACGGCCAGGCCGCCGATGACAACCACGGCCAGGCATGCCGGCTCGACGGAGGCAGTCGGCGATGCCAGCGCCGGCGGCGCTGCCGCAGCGCCGTCGGATGCGCAGAATGAGATAGCGATGTTGCAAACCAGCAACAGTCCGCCCAGGATCGACAAAAAGAGCAATCTGCCTCGCAACCGCATCTGTTCTCCTTTGCGGCGACCAACTCATGGAGTCGCCGCCCGCGTTATGGCATTGACATTGGCAAGCCAACTGGAACATAGGTTACGCCTGCGGCCGGCGGCAAATAAGCAGACGGCGAATCATGGGCGTCGCCCCTCCCCGCTACCACATTTTGGGGAAAAATGATTGCCATGCGTTGGTGGGCCAGATATTATTCCAAACGCCGTTAGTATGCGCATGTGGTGGTATTACCCGTCGTTAGTCGTGAACGTGTGAAAGGAGCATCTATGTTCGGGCGACTTCCCCTGTTGGTTATTGGCGCCGCACTCATCGCTACATCCGTCGGCTGCAATAATTACGTAACCGCCGGCGATCTCGCCTCGTGGTACTGGCCGATCGGCGGGCCAAACGCCAGCCCGGCAAAGCAGGAAGTCGCAGCGCTCATCCAGAGCGGCGAGATTCACCAGATGGCCGCCACAAACCAGACGCAGAAGCGCACGCGCGTCGCCATCAGCGCGACGGGCAAAAAAGCCCTTGTCACCGAGCACCGCGTCCACGGCTGCCTTGCAATGATTGAAGTGCGCCAGGCGGTTGATCCCGCAATAGACATCCTTACGACCAACATGCGACGGGTCGAGTACGGCCCAAGCACCAGGCAGCTGTACGTCGTCAACCCGTTCCAGATGGCCGATGTCCTGCGAGTCATTCGCACGCAGAGCTATGACGCCAGGCCCGAGATCGCCCTTCGCGCATATCGCGATTGCGACGGCATAACCCACCCCGTGCAGGTCATGCAGGGCGAACAGCCTGCGTGGCAGGCAATCGAGCCCATCGACCTGACCATCAGAACGGAATGCTGGCCCGCGTCGGTCATGTTCATGCAGGGTCTGCGTCCGGAGGGAAGGCAGGCCAACGGCATGCTGTTCCCGCCCGACGGCAGGTGGCTTCTGACCGCAAACGGACAGTCCGGCGCCCACATGCCCGCATTCGTCAACCACGACCTGCACAACGTGCTGGTGTTGATCGGCTGGACGCAGTTGTATGACACGAATATTTTCAACGCTCCCCACAATGGAGCGCTTGCGGAAATGCGATAATTCATATATTGTCCTGGCGTGGCTCGTTCGGCAAACGATTAGTAAGAGGTGCACGATGAAAAGCATGTTTCTGGCGGTTACGATGTTGTTCTCCGCGTGGTTGGTCGGCTGCAATCCCGTTTCGGTTGCCGAAGTGGGAAGAGATGCAACCAGGGAAGTCGTGCAAGGCCATAATTCAAACAACGGCCTTGTCGACGGAAAGGCGGAACGAGAACACCGTCTGAGTCTTATCAACGATATTCAAGCCCGTCAGTTGCAGGATGACTGGGACTACTTCTGGCTCTACGACCGCAGCAGCAACCTGACCCGCTGGCAGGCTCGCGCAGGTCAGTAAGCCTTCTGGCAATAACGCAGGATACTTCAGGAACGGTCCGCGACGGGCCGTTCCTTTTTTTTATGCCCCCGCCAGAGCCGCCAGGGCGGCGGTCATCTCGACGTAGAAGTATGGCAGGCCGTGCAGTTCGTGCAGCCGCCGCACGCGGGCGTGGTAAACCTCGTAGACTTCCTCGTTGTGGGCAGAGCAGAAATACATGCGGCAGCCCAATGGCCGGTTGTCTCGCGCCAGGCAAAGCCGCCCGCTTTGGAACGGGCAGCGAAGCGGCGCGCCGCTATCCGCCCCGCCGGGGCTCAGCACCGCCAGTTCGCCCGACGAGCAATAAAGCCTGTGCCCCGCCGATGCGAAATCGCAGCATTTGCCGCAGGCGCGGCAATCATTTGCCGACACTGCGCTTTGGGCCTCGCTCAGCAGATTGCGAAGCTCGCGCAGGAACTCGCCTGACTGCGCGCATGCCGCCACCGCCTGACGCAATTGGCAAGCGGACTCATGGGGTAAGCCTGGCACGTTCCTCGATTTCCTTCAGCGTGAAAAGCCTGCCGCGGTTGACGCCCCTGCACCTGTGGGCGGCGGCGGACCAACTGTCGGGGTCGGCAAGGTTTGAGGGCCAGAACGGCCATGTCCTGCACTGGCTGGGGCGCACCTGGTAAACGGTGCAGCCGCGGCGACCGGAGGAATCCGGCGGGCCAAGGAATATGCAGTCGTGATTATCACGCCGCTCGACCAGCGTAATGCGTCGCGACACCCGGCGAGTGTACTGCCTGCGGAACTGCTCGGGCGTAACGCCAAGAAAGGCCGCCATTGCGGTGATCTCTTCGTCGCTGACCCAGACGTACCCTTCCGCCGGGCCGGCGCAGCATCCGCCGCACCCAGTGCATTCGAACGCCAGGCCAGAGCCATACCATGGTTGTGTTGATTCGGTTTCCTTTTGCATGCGGGCATTATATAGCGACGGGCGCTGGTGCGCCTTTCTTGATTTGTACGTTTGATCCGGCGATAATCTCCCGGGTGACAACAATTCTTATAAACACCGCCGACGTCGGCGTTGAAGCGGCGGCGATGCGGGGCGCCGCCGCGGTAAGGGACGGCAAGCTGGTGGCCTTCGCCACCGAGACCGTCTACGGAATCGCCGTCTGCGCCGACGATGACGCCGCCCTGGAGCGCCTTCGGACGCTGAAGGATCGCCCGACGCGTCCCTTCAGCGTGCATCTGGGACGGGCCGCCGACGCCTATCGTTATGTCAGCAGGGCCGACACGCCACCCCAGGCCAGAAGGCTCATCGAGAAGGCCTGGCCCGGCCCCATCACCATCGTTCTGAAGGCCAACGGGCATCTGGCTGACCCGGCGCTTAAGCCGCTTTACGGTCGGCTGTGCCACGACGATTGCATCGGCCTGCGATGCCCCGACGAGCCGCTGGCGTCGGCAATGCTCTCGGCGGTCGAACGCACCGTCGTGGCGCCCAGCGCGAATCTGGCCGGAGAGCCTTCGCCGCACACGGCCAAGCAAGTGATGGCCGCCCTTGAGGGCAAAGTGGACCTCGTGATCGACAGCGGCCCCACCAGGCACCGCAAAGACAGCACGATCGTACGCGCGGACGACGACGGCATTCACGTTCTTCGCGCCGGCGCGATCGATGAGAAATCGGTCCACAGGCTCGCGGCGATGACTATCGTTTTCGTCTGCACCGGCAACACATGCCGCAGCCCGATGGCCGAGGGAATCGCCAAAAAGCTGCTCGCCGAGAAGCTCAGTTGCCAGGAGGACGACTTGAATCATCGCGGATATGAAGTAGTTTCCGCGGGGCTTTTTGCCTCCGACGGCGCTCGAGCCACGCCCGAGGCGGTATTGGCGGCAAAACGCCTGGGCGCGGATATTGAAAAACATCGCTCCCAAAGGCTCACTGGAGAGTTGATTCGCCGCGCCGATGTGATATTCTGCATGACGAGATTTCACGCACAGCAGATACGCGAGCTCGGCGCGGATGCGCAAGTCGTGCAACTGCTGGATCCGAAGAAGGAAATTGCCGATCCCCTGGGCGGGGCAGACCCGGAATACGCCGCATCGGCAGGGCAAATCGCCGCCGCCCTTCGCGAGGCGCTGGATACGAGGTTACCATGAGAATCGCTTTGGCCTCTGATCACCGCGGACACACTGTCAAAGAGCAGATACTCGCTCTTCTGGGTGAACAGGGCCACCAGGTTATGGATGTTGGCTCCAACAGCTCACGAAGCTGCGATTACCCCGACAGCGCTTACCTGGCCGCCAAGGCAGTCGCCGACGCACGGGTGGATTGCGCGATACTTATCTGCGGTAGCGGCATCGGCATGACCATCTGCGCCAACAAGGTTGCCGGCGTGCGGGCCGCCCTCTGCCATGACGAACTCACCGCGCAGATGGCGCGACACCACAACAACGCCAACGCCCTGTGCCTCGCCAGCGACGTCATGGGCGAAGACCTCATCCGACGCGTCGTCGACAGGTGGCTTAACACGAAGTTTGAGCCCGGCGGAAGGCACGAGCGGCGAGTCCGCAAAATCACGTGGATCGAACGCGGCCTGAACCCCGGCGAATACAACGAGCAGAACGGACTTTCCGCCGACTAAAGGGCGGGAACGCCGCACGACGCACCCCCTGTAAAAACCACGAGCCGCCGGGAAATCCCGACGGCTCGTTTTGCATTGTGCGCTTTTTGCGATTCTACACGCCGCTGAAGGCGTTGAACCCGCCGTCAACCGGCACGACCACTCCGGTGACGAACTTGCTGGCGTCGCTGAGCAGCCAGATCAGCGTGCCCACAAGATCATCGGGCTCGCCAAAGCGGTTCATCGGGGTGTGGCCGATAACCTGCTTGCCGCGGGGCGTCAGCTCGCCCGTCTTCTCGTCGGTCAGAAGGAACCTGTTCTGCTGCGTGATGAAGAAGCCCGGCGCGATCGCATTGACGCGAATATTCGGCGAGTGCCGCTGCGCCATGTACACCGACAACCACTGCGTGAAGTTCGCAATCGCAGCCTTCGCAGCCGAGTAGGCGGCAATGTTCGTCAGCGGGCGAAACGCGTTCATCGACGCGATGTTCACGATGTTGCCCTCGCCGCGCTCGGCCATGTGCCTGCCGAAAACCTGGCTCGGAAGCATCGTGCCAAGGCAGTTCAGGTCGAACACCCAGCGAATGGCGTCCGCGTCCAGGTCGAAGAACGTGCTGGGCATGGCGCACGTCGCTTCCTTCTTGTTGCCGCCGGCGCCGTTGATCAGAACGTCAACCCGACCCATCGCCTTGACCGAAGCATCAAACGCTGCCTCGACCGCCTTCTTTTCGAGGATGTTCGCCTGCACCGGCACGGCGAAACCGCCTGCCGATTCGATCTCGCGGCAGACATCCGCCCCGCGCTTCACGTCGTAGTCGATAATGCTGATCTTCGCGCCCTGCTTCGCCAGGCCCTTGGCCATCTCGGCGCACAGCACGCCCGCCCCGCCGGTGATGGCGACGCACTTGCCTTCAATTCCGAATATCCTGCTCAATTCCATGATTCTCTCCTTGGTGTCACTTCGTGATGAACGGCGAAACGTGCCGTTTCATGTGCTTTTCGAGCACGTTGTAGTATACCTCTTCGTCGCGCTGAAGCGCTGCATAGAACCTCGGCCTGAACTTCGTCCCGTCGTCGGCGGTCAGCACCGATCCGAAAGTGCAGTGCAGAACCTGACGCGCGTCGAAATCCTCAAGCAGACCCGCAAGGTCCGAATCCTTCAGCGAAGACGCCCCAGGAACCTTCGCCACCTGCGCCGAAACGTGGTACGAAGCCTTGTCGGTGTCGTACCGGCCGCGGGCGAAGTCCAGTATCTCGCGGAACAGGGCCGGGTCTATCGACGCTATCGCACGCAGCGCCTCAAGGTAGCTTGTGCCCGCCGTCTTGAGGTGAACCAGCCCGCCCGTCAGTTCGGCGATGATCGGATACACGCTGAACTTGTCGCTGCCGCTGTGAATCGAAATCTTGTAGGGTCCAAGCGTCCGCATCACGGCTGCGTGAAGCACGAAGGCCGAGCGGAACTCGTTCAGGTCGCCGATGTAATCGACGCCCTTCTCGAACCTGCCAAGGAACCTCGGCGCCAGCGAGACCCACTTCACGCCGCGTCGGGCAAGCTCGGCTGCGAAGAAATAATGCTCGGCGGGCGAAGTTGGCGAATCGGTCTCATCGACCGAGATCTCCAGTTCGAACGCCCCGGCGTGGGTAGTGCTGAGATGCTGGTGCATCATCACTGTGTGCGCCACCGCCCTGCCGTACTTGACGGCAGCACGGGCGAGGGTGGCTTGGTCAAATGCGATCTCGCCGCCGCCTTCAAGCTTGAACGGCCTGGCCGTGTACAGGCTCATCATGTCGGCGCCGCTCATGCCAAGCGTTTGCGAATCCAGCGACTCGAAGGCCGCCTTCAGCTCGGTAGCGTCCAGCGTGTCGGCAAGGTTGTTGACGTGCGCGCCGGGGTCGATGGTGAACATCGTAAACCCCGCAGCCGACGTGACGTTTATGTCCTCGGGCTTCTGAAGGTGGTCGGCGTCGCTGCCGAAACCTTCACGCCAGCCTTCCTGAAGAACGCCCCACGTCGCGGCGTCCATCACTTCGTCGGCGGTGCGCCTGGTGCGAGTCATCTCGCGTATGGACTGCTGCGACAGGAACGGCACAAGCCCGCTGCCCCTGACCGCCCGGATGTGCCCCGGCGTGGCAAGGCCAAGCCGGTCGCCAAGCCCGACACTGGTCGCCAGGCCCGCCGTCTTTGGCGCAGTCCACGGCAGAACCTTGCGAATCGCAACGGCGTTGGCGTGATTCATCGGCGCGGCGTATGCGCACTTCCCGCCGACCTGACCGAGATCCTCCGCGCCGGTCAGAATCTTCGCCCCGGCGCAGCCGATGACGGCAAGGACCTTCTCGTTCGTGTTCTTCCGGCGGGCGACGAAGTAAGTTGCCTCCGCCGTCTGGGCCTCGCTGGAAGGATATAGAACTAATCCTGGTATTTCAGGCGTTTTCATTTCATGTCTCCAATGGCGCCGCGGTGCGGCGCGAGCGCAGGATCAGGCCCGTTGAGCGATGCGTCCAGCCTCGGCCGAACGATTTCTCAACGGGCCTTGCCCGCAAATTGCTAGACCGTGTACGTGCTTGCGGTGGTGCTGCCGCCCGAACCGGTCCAGTTGGTGTGGAAGAACTGGCCTCGCGGCTTGTCGGTGCGCTCGTATGTGTGAGCGCCGAAGTAATCGCGCTGGGCCTGAAGCAGATTCGCCGGCAGGCGGGCGGCACGATAGCCGTCGTAGTACGCCAGCGCCGTCGAGAACGCCGGAACCGGCACGCCCCACGCCACTGCCTGGCCGATGACGCGGCGCCATGCTTCCTGCGCCTCCGCGATGGCCTTCTTGAAGTACGGCGCGACCAGCAGGTTGACCAGGTTGGGGTTCTTCTCGAACGCCTGCTTGATCTTGCCCAGGAACTGGCTGCGGATGATGCACCCGCCACGCCACATCATCGCGACGTTGCCGTAGTTGAGGTTCCACTTGTACTCGGTTGCAGCCGCCCGCATAAGCTGGAAGCCCTGCGCGTACGACACGATCTTGCTGGCGTAGAGGGCCCGGCGAACATCCTCGACGAACGCGTCCACGCTGCCCTTGAGCTTTGCTTCCTTCGGGCCCGTCAGAGTCTTCGAGGCGGCGGTGCGCTCGGCCTTGATTGCCGACAGGCAACGGGCGAAGACTGCTTCGGCGATCAGCGTCACGGGCATGCCGAGGTCGGCGGCGGTGATGACCGTCCACTTGCCGGTGCCCTTCTGGCCGGCGGTGTCCAGAATTACGTCCACTATCGGCTTGCCCGTCTTCTCGTCCTTCTTGGAGAGAATCTGGGCGGTGATGTCAATGAGGTAGCTGTCAAGATCGCCCTTGTTCCACTGGGCGAATGCCTTCTGCATCCTGTCAACCGACAGCCCGGCGTGCTTCATAAGGTCGTAGGCTTCGCAGATCAGCTGCATGTCGCCGTACTCGATGCCGTTGTGCACCATCTTGACGAAGTGGCCCGCGCCGCGATCGCCAACCCAGTCGCAGCAAGCCTCGTTCTTCACCTTCGCCGAGATGGCCTGGAAGATGTCCTTGACGTGCGGCCAGGCCGACGTGCTTCCGCCGGGCATGATGCTCGGGCCGAAGCGAGCGCCTTCTTCGCCGCCGCTGACGCCGGTGCCGATGTACTGAAGGCCCTTGCTTTCGAGATACTCGGTGCGCCGGGTCGTGTCGTGGAAGTTGCTGTTTCCGCCGTCGATGATGATGTCGCCCTTCTGAAGGTGCGGCAGCAGCGTTTCGATGAAGTCGTCCACAGCCGAGCCTGCCTTGACCATCAGCATGACCCTTCGCGGACGCTTGAGGTTGGCGACCAGTTCCTCGACGCTGTGCGTGCCGATGATCTTGGTGCCCTTGGCTTCGCCGGCCATGAAATCGTCAACCTTGCTGACGGTGCGGTTGAAGACGGCGACGGTGAACCCGTGGTCGTTCATGTTCAGGACGAGGTTCTGTCCCATGACGGCAAGGCCGATAAGGCCGATGTCGGCGGTGGGCTTTACCTTGGCCGCGGAGGCCTTCGTTGTGGTTGCGGCCGTCCGGGCCGACTTTTTGCTTTGCTTGGCAGCCATGCTGCACTCCTTATATAGGGGTTAAACGATGGTTCCGTATCGTATCACCGTCGCGGCGGATTGCAATCAAAACAGACGACTGTCATGACTCTTCTGGGTTTCTCATTTAGCCTCGCCAGTGTAGAATGCCCGGCAATGGCTAAGCGATCTGTCAAAGTATCACTTGCGACGAAGCTTCGCATCCTGTTCGGCATCGCGGTTATCGCCATCATCGCTGCCGCCCTGGTCATACCGTGGTATTTTATGGAGCTTCTTGCCGAGCACGGCGTACAGGTTTCGGCGGCGGAGCTTACTCAGCTTCGGCTGAACGAATTCGTGCTCGATCACGTCGAGAGCAACAAGGCGTCCAAGAGCCGCGTTGCCGTCCTGCACATGCTGATGGTCGGCGACGGCGACGAAGGCCGGGCAGGACCGGCGTTCATCGCGCTTCGCCCGCATCCCCCCGCCGACGGCGCGCTTGATTCCGTCGCCACCGACGCACTGCGAACGTTCAGGCACAATCCCGAGCAGGAACTCGTTTCGCAGAAATGGGAGGACGATCTGGGCAGAAGCGTCTACCGCTGCTTCCGGGCGGTTCGCGCGGGCTCGACCTGCGTTGGATGCCACAGCGGCGGCGACAAGCTGCACCTGCAAAGCGGCGAGCTTGTTGGAATGATCGACGTTACCGTTCCCGCTGCCGCCGCAGCCGGAAGGCCCCTGGTCTGGTGGACCCGCGGCGCGTTCATATTGGGCGGCGTGCTGGCGGCAGTGTTCGCGCTGGTCGTTTTCGCAGCCATCACGCAGCGGTTGATCCTTCGGCCCCTCCGCGAGCTGCGAGATCTTTCCGACAAGGTCGCCGACGGAAACCTCAGCGTGCGAAGCACCATCCGCACCGGCGACGAGTTGCAGCGGCTGGGCGACAGTTTCAACGACATGCTCAGCGCCATCGACGAGCAGCACGGCAAGCTGCGGCTTGCCAATCGCGCGCTTGACCTTCGCCTGCACGAACTGGCCGAGGCCAACAGCGCACTGTTCAACGCCAACAAGGT
>JAAYCO010000092.1 GCA_012729725.1 Planctomycetota bacterium | reverse complement strand
GGCAGCTTTTTGAACGTTGTCATTTACCGCCTTCCTCGCGGCGAGAGCATTGTCGTGCCGCCCAGCCACTGCCCTTCATGCGGCAGGGGAATTCGATGGTACGACAACATCCCGCTGCTGAGCTGGTTGGCCTTGGGCGCCAGGTGCAGGGATTGTCACGCCCCGATTTCCAGCAGGTACTTCATCATAGAAGCGGCGACGGCCATCAGGGTAGCGGGCCTGTTCGTGCTGTACTACGTCGTGAGGGTGCGCGGCGACGCGGGCGTGTTCGAGCAAACCTGGCCGGCGTATGTTTCGCACGCTGCCTTGTTGTGCGGGCTGCTGGCGTGCTCTGTTGTGGACATCGAGCAGTTCATCATTCCGCTTGAGGTAATGTGGTTCTGCGCCGTGGTTGGCGTTGCGGCTGGGGCTGTGGCGCCGCTGTTTGCATCACCGTCGCTGCCCCACCCGCTGATGACCACTGCCGGCCCGGAGGCCATCGCATATGCGGTCGCCGGCGGCGTTGGTGTTCTCATATCTCTGGCGCTGCTTCGATGGGGCTTTCTTCAGCCAAGCTTCATAGACGCCGCCAGGGGCGACGCGCAGCCAGCGCCTTCGGGCCCTGTCGGCAAGAGCAAGAATGTCAAAGCAAAGCCGGCCGCCGCCGCCCAGCCAAAAACGCTGCGATTACTGCCTAGACTTTTGTGGCGCAGCGTGATTGCGGCTGCACTTGGGTTCGTACCGGGAACCACCAGCCAGACCGTCGATGCGGCTGGTATTCCCATAACCGCCGGCGGCGGCGTGAACCCCCGCAGGGAAATGCTGCGGGAGCTTCTGTTCCTTGCCCCGGCGTTTGTGCTGGCGGGCGCGGTCTGGTTCGTGTTCGGCCTGTTCCCTGCCGTTGCCGACACGTGGTCTTCGCTGCTGGACTCGCGCCGCTTCGCCACCATGGGTCCGGTTCTTACCGGGCTTGGCTCGGCGCTGTTCGGATACATGATCGGCGGATTGTGGATCTGGGGCACGCGAATCCTGGGCACGCTGGCATTCGGCAAGGAAGCAATGGGAATGGGCGACGTGCATATACTGGCGGCGGTTGGCGCCGTGAGCGGATGGATCGTTCCGTCGGTCACGTTCTTCGTCGCGCCTGTGATCGGCCTGGGGTGGGCGCTGTATCTTTGGATAACAAAAAAGCAACCCGTGCTGGCGTACGGCCCGTGGCTTGCGGCAGGGGCTTTGGTGACGCTGGTGTTTCACGACTGGTTCATTGAGATGCTGCAACCAATCCTGGGCGGATACTGATTTCTGAAAGGACGGCCAATGACATTCCAACTCTTCAAGGGTTACATGATGGCCATCAGCACCGGCCTGATCATCGTTGCCGCAATTGTGCTGGTTGCGCTTCAATGGGCGAAACCGGCCCAAATGACCATTTACGGCAAGGATGTCGAGCCGACGACGCTGGTTGTGATCGTGGCATCCGCCGTTGGCGGCATATTGCTGGTGCTGCTGGCGAGGGCTTCGTCCATGGGGTGGGAATCATCCGCCGCGCCCGACACGAGCAGAGCGTCGGCGACATCAGCGCCGCAAAGTAGCGTTTATTGTTTTGCGCCTACATTTACGTTAAGATTGCTTGACGCAAAGAAGCGGCGGCGGTAAATCTAGAATCATACTGTTGTTCGATGGGCCCACGGAAGGAGACTCAGCCATGATGCACGGAAAGCTTGCTGCGTTGTCGGTCGGGATGCTTTTGGCCGCTATGTCGGCGGCTGGTTGCCAGGACCATCAGAAGCAGATTCGCGACCTGAACCTCAAGGTGCAGGATCTGGAAGCCGCAAACGGTCAGCTCAACTCGCAGATTCAATCGGCAGAGGCGGACTACAACGCCAAGCTGCTGGCAAAAGACGACCAGGTGCGGGCAATGGAGTATCAGCTCGCCGAGCGGAACGTCGAGATCGAGGGACTCAAGAAGCAGCTCAACCAGCAGCCAACGCCGTCCAAGTCGGCTGAGGGCTGGATGGCCGGGACATTCGGCGACAGCATCACGCTTGCCAGCGACCTGTTGTTCCAGTCCGGAAAGGCCAAGCTAAGCGACCAGGGCAAGAAACGCCTTGACCAGATCGTCAAGGATCTCAAGTCGAGCTATAATGGCATGCCCGTGCGGGTGTATGGTCATACTGACAGCGACCCCATCCGCAAGTCACCCTGGGCGGATAACCTTGAGCTTTCGGCCAACAGAGCAATGGCCGTTACAAGGTATCTCGTGACCAAGGGCGTAAACGCCAAGCTTGTCGAATCGATAGCCCTTGGCGAACATCATCCGACCGGTTCCGAAAAGTCCAGGAACAGAAGAGTAGAGATAGTCGTAGTAAAGGCCTCTCCCGGCCCCGTGAGCCGGTAACGAGGCTCGGCCGGAACCCGCGATGATCGCCATTGTCGATTACGGAATGGGCAACCTGCGAAGCGTGCAAAAGGCGCTGCTTTGCCTGGGCGCTCAAGCAAACATCGTCAGCCATGGCGATGAACTGGACAAGGCGGACAAGGTCGTTCTTCCCGGCGTCGGGGCCTTCGCGGATGCGATTGACCGCCTGCGAGCCACCGGAATGGACCAGGCGATAGCGTCTGCTGCCAAGAAGGGCAAATGGTTATTCGGCATTTGTCTTGGCATGCAGATGTTGTTTGACGTGTCGCATGAGGACGGCAGGCACGAAGGGCTTGGCCTGATCGCCGGCGAGGTGGTGAAGTTTTCGTTCGACGCTCTGCCCCAGCCCCGACCAAGAATTCCGCACATGGGCTGGAACAGCCTGCGTTGGGCCGACGGCGGCCCGCTGATGCAGGGAATCGAGCAAGGCTGCTACGCGTACTTCGCCCACAGCTATCATGTGGCGCCAAGTGACGCCGGCGACGTTTGCACCAGCACTGAGTATGGTTATCAGTTCGCCTCGTCGATTAGACGCGGCAACATTCTGGCGACGCAGTTTCACCCGGAGAAAAGTCAATCCGTGGGCCTGCGAATGCTGGAGAATTTCATCCGGTTGTAGGCCCTCGTCATCGCAGACTTGCTGGCCCGGCCGGGGGTTGCACGATGCGACCCGCTAGCTTGGAATTGGCTTTCACCAATGGAACTGCTTCCGGCAATTGACCTACGCGACGGCAAGGTTGTCAGGCTAAGACGCGGCGATTACGACGACCAGACCGTCTACGGCGACGACCCGGCCGCGATTGCCGCGAGGTTCGAGCAGGCCGGCGCGAGGTGGATACACGTGGTGGATCTTGACGCCGCCAAGTCGGGCGTGCTGACGAACGGCGATTCGATTCGCGCCATCCGCCGGGCGGTGAAGCTGAGCATCGAGCTTGGCGGCGGCGCCAGAAGCGACAAGGCGGTTGACGCGATGATCGAGGCCGGGGCGGACCGGGTTGTTGTCGGCTCGGCGGCGATGCGGGACTGGGCCTGGTTCGAGCGGCTGGCGCGTCGCGACGATCTTGCGGCCAAAGTGGCCCTGGGGCTTGACGCCCGCGAAGGCATGCTGGCTGCGCATGGCTGGACCGAGCAGACGACGCTTCGCGCGGTGGACATGGCAAGGCGCGTCAACGGCTGGCCTCTGGGCGCGATTGTATATACCGACATCGCTCGAGACGGAATGCTTCAGGGCGTGAACATAGAAGCCACGGGCGAAATAGTGCGCTCGTGCGACGTGCCGGTGATTGCATCGGGCGGCGTGACGGACATCGACGACATTCGCCGGTGCAGGCAAATCGGATGCGGCGGAGCGATCGTGGGAAAGGCCTGGTACGACGGCAGGATCGACCTTGCCCGTGCCTTCGCGGCCGCGAGTGAAACGTGTGATTGAAGATCGATACACATATTGTGCCTCTTTCAGGGGCGAGGGTGCGACCACGGCGTTCGCCGCGGCGCCATTTCAACATCTTTAATGGAAGGTTCTTTTAATGGATGAATCATCAGACTCCGCAAGCTGGATTCCCGGATCGGGCGTCCTGGAGATCACGGACAAAGGCTACGGGTTCTTGCGCCAGTCGAAGAACGACTACCGCGCAACGCCCGGAGACATATTCGTAGGCAAGGACTTCGTTCGCCACGGCGGGCTGCGAACCGGCCTGCACATCGAGGGCAAGGTTGCCCCGCCGAGCAAGAAAAAGGGCGGACCCAAGCTCGAAGAAGTGACCAAGATAAACGGCAGGCCCTCGGGGGAATATACCGACATCGTGCCGTTCAACGATCTTGTTGTTGTTGATCCGCACCCGCAACTTAAGCTCGAGACTCCGGGCGGGCCGGTTGAGATGCGCGTGCTGGACCTCATCTGCCCCATCGGCAAGGGACAGCGCGGGCTGATCGTCGCGCCGCCGCGGTCGGGCAAAACCATATTGCTTCAGCAGATCGCCAACTCGATTTCGGTTAACAATCCCGAGTGCCACCTGATGATCCTGCTTGTGGACGAGCGGCCGGAGGAAGTCACCGACTTCCGCCGCAAGTGCGCCAAGGCCGAGGTCATCGCCTCAAACAACGACCAGGAAGTGTCGAACCACGTTCGCGTTGCCGAGTTCACCATCGAGCGGGCGAAGCGCATGGCCGAGTTCGGCCAGGACGTCGTCATTCTTCTCGACAGCCTGACCAGGCTGGGCAGGGCCTACAACCGCCACATCGAAGGAAGCGGCAGGACAATGACCGGCGGCGTGGACATCCGAGCGCTCGAGACGCCCAAACGGCAATTCGGGGCCGCACGCAAGGTGGAAAACGGCGGCAGCCTGACCATTTTGGCTACCGCGCTGGTCGAAACCGGAAGCAGGATGGACGACCTGATCTTCGAGGAATTCAAGGGAACCGGCAACATGGAGCTTCAACTCGACCGCAAGCTGGCCGAGCGACGCACCTGGCCGGCAGTGAGCATTCCCCAGTCGGGCACGCGAAAGGAAGAACTGCTTGTCGATCCGTGGAAACTGCCCAAACTGCACATGCTTCGGCGGTTCCTAAGCTCGCTGAACGTCGATGAGGAAATGCCGCAGCTGCTCAAGGCGCTGGGCAGGTTCAACAGCAACGACGAGTTCCTGCGCCAGCTCGACGTCAGGGCGGACTAGACCGCTATCAACAAAAACGGAATGACGGATGATCGCCTGTTCGTCATTCCGTTTTTTATGCGCTCTTTTCCTGCCGTGCCAGCACTTCTCGCGCCTTGCCAACATACGCCAGGCCGCTGAGCAGTGTAATCAGCACGGCCGCCCACACCGAGCCGACCTTCAGATACGCCGCCCACGGCGTCTGCGGCAGGTTGGCCATTTGATACAGGATGGCGCATATGGCGAACGACTGCACGAACATCTTGGCCTTCCCGGCAGGGGTTGCGGGAAACTTAACGCCCTGCGATTCGCTGTATCCGCGCACTGCGGAGACGATGAACTCGCGTGCGAGCACCACAACCACCATCCAAGCCTGAACCGACGACGCCATCGAACCCGTCAACCAGGCGGGCACACCGATTGTCCGCTCGTACTGAAGATCGGCAGGCATGGCGAAGTTAGACCCCGCCAGCATCACGAAGGCCCCCACCACAAGCACCTTGTCAACGAACGGATCGGCTATTCGCCCAAAGGCGCTCGTCCAGTTGAAGCGGCGGGCGATCCAGCCGTCCAGAATGTCGGTGATTCCGGCGATGATGTACAGCACGAACGCTGCATTCAGCAGCGCACTCGACCATTGACCGCCCTGCTCGAACAGCCCAAGCAACACGAAGAACACGGCTGACAAAAGTATCCTGCCGACGGTCAGTTGATTGGGCAACTTCCAGTTCATCGCCAAACGCCGCCTCTCTATGTAAGGGTCATCGGGGTTCAACAACCAGGTCGTAACCCTTTGAACCGACCACGGAACACATCAGCCATTGTCCGCTCCGGCGGCGTTTCGTCAACAGGCAAACGCCGTCTATTTCGGGCGCCTGAAACGCGGCCCTGCCAAAACACTGCCCGTTGGCGTCCGTGCCGTCAACCACGACTTCGATGTCCTGCCCGATACGGCGCCTGGCCGCAGAGGCGGCGATTCGGCGCTGAACGCGCATCAATTCGCGTGCTCTGGCCGCCTTCACCTCCGCGGCGATCTGGCCCTTCATTCGAGCCGCCGGCGTGCCTCGCTCGGGCGAGTATTCGAACACCCCAAGCGCGTCGAACTTGAAATCCTTCACGAATTGCAGCAACTGGGCAAAGTCGGCGTCGGTCTCGCCTGGAAATCCCGTCATCATCGTCGTGCGAATCGCAATGCCGGGCATCGCCGATCGCATCTTTCGCAGCAGTTCGACGGTTTGCTCGGCCGTGATGCGCCGGCCCATGCGCTTGAGAACCGCCCCGCTGATGTGCTGCAGCGGCATATCCACATATTTTACCGTTTTGTCACATGCGGCCATCGTCTCTATCAGCTCATCGTCGAACCTGCTTGGGTAGGCGTACATCAGGCGTATCCACCGCAGGCGGGAGATCCTGTTGAGTTCGCGGATGATCGACGAGAGATTCACGCCCCCGCCAAGGTCGCTGCCGTAGGCGGTGGTGTCCTGGGCTATGAGGTTCAGTTCCCTGGCCCCGTCGGCGATAAGCTCGCGAGCCTCGGCAAGAACCTGCCCCGGCGCCTTGGACCGCAGCGGCCCGCGAATATCGGGAATTGTGCAGAACGTGCATCGCGCCGAGCATCCTTCCGCGAGGCGAAGATAGGCAGTGTGCCGTGGCGTAAGCCTGAACCTGCCCGCATCACAAACCGCCACGCACCGCCCCGAGCAGCGCACCCGAGGCCCGCCGCCAAGAACCGCCGAGAGAATATCGTCGCGGTCGTTCACCCCGATCACCGCATCCACGTCCGGCAGGATATCCGGCGTTTCCTTCGCTAGCCTGCTTGGCATGCACCCCGCCACCACCACCCTGCCAAGCCTGCCCGCCCGGCGAAGGGCCAGAGCCTCGCCGATTACCTCCAGCGATTCCTCGCAGGCTGACGACAGAAACCCGCACGTGTTAATCACGGCTACATCCGCCCCGTCGAGCGGCGCGCCGACAACGCACCCGCCTTCGGCTAGAATCGCA
The DNA here is from genome assembly GCA_012729725.1 of Planctomycetota bacterium. Classification (GTDB taxonomy): domain Bacteria; phylum Planctomycetota; class Phycisphaerae; order SM23-33; family SM23-33; genus JAAYCO01. Next base: position 131 of record JAAYCO010000092.1, on the reverse strand, counting down.
AGCATCCGCTCGCTGTCCACCAGGTTCTTGGGACAACCAAGCGACACAATCGCCACGGTAACAGGTTTTTTCGACTTCATCCGCTGACCATATATCATGAAAACTCCCCTCGCGACAGCCCCATAACCGCT
>JAAYCO010000091.1 GCA_012729725.1 Planctomycetota bacterium | reverse complement strand
TCTCTACTGCTCACCTGTTCTCCTGTTCTACTTTCTCGGCCGAAGGCCGTGCGGGGGCCTAACGCCCTGTCGCGGAGTGACACCTCGCCGTTGTATCTGTTTTTTTGTGCGATAGTCACGACGCGAACAAAAAACAGCAAACGGCGAGGATTCGCTGCGCGATAACAGTCAGGTCCCCGCATTGCCATGCGGGGCTCCTTGCGTTGGGCTGGTTTCGATTGCTGGGTGTGACGCGAACCATTACGGCGAGGATTCGCTTCGCGATAGTTGGTGGAACCCCCGCATTGTTCGTGCGGGACCTATGCCATGGACCCATCTCACTGGTGTGATGTGGGACATGCATACTGAAGAGAGGGTTCGTAACTTCTCGAACGCTTCCTTCTTCCTTCATCTCCGCATCGAGGCGGTTTTACGGCTTCTTGTGCTCCACGTGGAGTTGCTCGATGCGATTGGCGATTTTGGGGTCCGCGAGCTTGGCGTCATCACGAAACGGGAACAATCGCACATGTCCCAAGTCTTTGAAGTGATACAACTCGGCGTTGTAGTTTCCGCCGCCGGTGTGGTAGGGGACCGCAGGGACGCCGGCGGCCATGCGCTGCTTGAGCTTGTCGAGGTGTGTCGCGTACACGTCACGCGGCTGTATGTTGAATTCTGTGCAAACGGCGGCCGCCATTCCCACGACCTCGCCGAGCATCCCCAGCACGCGCATGACCCTTGCCGATGCGAATGCCACGTGCGACAGGCTGACGTGACGACCGGCTAGAAACAGGTTCGCCACGTCGCGCGCGTAGAGGCAACGATACGGAATGGGGTATGGTTCCGGCACGCCGCGATGGTATGCGCAAGATCGGAAAGGCTCGGCGAATTTGGCGGTGTTTTCAGGATCGGGAAAGTGCAGGTCGATATTCCACGTGATGGGGGCGGCGCCGTCCTCATAAATCACCCCGTCTTCTATGTCCCGCTGGGTAAGAATGTGATCTCCGACGACCCGGCAACTTTCGCGCTTGCCCCCCAATGGCGAAACCCATGTCAGTTCATCCGCGGCCCATTCTTCTTTCCGGCGTGAACGGTTTTTCAGAAACGACCAATTCGCATAAGTTACCATCAAGCCATAATCCCGGATATACTCCGCCTCCCTTGCCTGGTCGCGGTATTGTCCCGTCTCCCACTCCCAGTTCCCGCAACGAACGAAATAGGCGTTGTCCTCGGTGAATTCGATGCCCCAATCGATGTCCGGGAAGGGGACGGGCTGTTGGGCTGGCCGCGAATACCATTGCACCGACATCCCCATTACCTGTCGATCTGCCTGCTCGGGCGCCAGCGACTCGCCGAAGCGGTCCCGGGCCTCCCTTCCGACCATGGTCTCGGCGCCCATCATTCGTGCGACCGCGGCGTCGCCGGTGCAGTCGGCGAACAGCCGGGCGCGGTATCGCTTCTCGGCGCCGGTGCGAGTGTGGCGCGTAACCACTGCGGCGATTCGAGTTGCGTCGCAGTGATCGGTCTCCGTTGCCACCACGTGCTCATTGAGCCCCAGATAGTAGCGGTCGGCCGGGTGCAGCAGAAAAACATTCCGCTTGCGGTGGTCTTCGTATGTGTCGATGCTGTAGGTGCCGTTCCCGCCGAACACTGGAGAGATCTCGCGCACCACGTTTCCCAATTGGGGATACCGTCCCACGTGGGTGACGCCGCCCATTGACACGCGGATTTCCGAGCTGTTGCACCCGCCCAACACCGGGCGGTTCTGAAGCAACGCCACCGTCAAGCCGCTGCGGAGAGCCGCGACGGCAGCACAGATTCCCGCCACGCCGCCGCCGGCAACCACAAGGTCGAACTCCTCAGGGTGGTCCTCGCAGATGACGCCGCCGATGTCGCGCCGCATCTGCGCTACGGCTTCGGCGCCGTCGTCAGGAACTTCGTCGAGGTCGGTCGTGAAGTAGATCGCGTCGCATCGACCGTTGAAACCCGTCAGGTCGCGAAGCGCTACATGGGCGGCGCCAGCGTTCAGCTCCACCGTTCCCGCCTTCTGCCAGGACCATTCCGGCCCGTGGGTTCCCAGGACTTCAGGAAGCAGAATGTTGTCGATCAGGATCTGAAATCTGCCCGCCGATCGGCCTCGCTTCCAAACGGCCGTCCAGTCGCGGGTTCGCGCCCAAACGGCGTAGCGTCCAGGCGCAGGCGCCGAGAACGTCGTCTGGGCGTCAGCGACGGGGCGGCCCATCCCGTGCGCCATGAGATACGCTGAACCCATTGTTTCCATCGATTGCTGATCGACCACCCATCCGCCGAGGGTATCGAACGCTTCCGCTTCCAGCCATATCCGGGCCATCAAGGTGCTCCTGAACCAAAACACAAACTACATCGGGACGATTTCCTGAACGATCGGCTGCACTACAATCTCTGGAACCACCAGATGGTCGGGCATCGTGCAGAGGTCGACAATCAGCCGGCCCATCTCCGCCGGCTGCATGCAGTGGCCGGTAGTCTGGGCGTCACGCGTTCCCAGATGCGCCGCCTGGTTGAATTCGGTAGCGCCCCAGGAGGGCGTGACCGTGGTGACACGCACGCCGAAGGGACGCAGTTCCGTGTAAAGCCCGTGGGCGAATTTCGCCAGCCCGGCCTTGGCGGCGCTGTAGACGCTCCAGCCCGGCCAGGCATGCAGGGCACAGACGCTGGAGATGTTGACGATCATGCCGGAGCCTTGCTGGCTCATGACGGCAGCGGCGCGGCGGCAACCCAGGATGGCCCCGATCAGGTTGACGCGGATCGCGGTGTCGATGTCAGCGTCGCTCTGTTGGTGCACCGGAGCGATGGCGATTCCGGCGCCTGCATTGTTTACGAGGAGGTCGAGCCGACCCGCAGTCGCGCTGGTAACTTCGGCGAAAACGCGGTCCCAGTCGTCAGTCGAGGCGACGTCGGCCCGGATCGGCCTGGCGCCGGTCTCCTTTGCAGCAGCGTCCAGGGCGGATTGTTCCCGCCCGGTGATCCAGACGTCTGCGCCCGCCTGCTTCAGCGCCGCGGCGATGCCCAGGCCATAGCCTTTTGAGCCGCCGGTTACGATGGCCTTTTTTCCTGAAAGATCCATTTGTAATTCCTCGTGCATGGGTTAATGGAACATGCGCTCGGAAAGCATCCGCGCGTGTTGTCGAACTGTGCCGGCGAATCGCCGCAGGTCCGCCTCCTTGATGCGCGACGCCGGCCCGCTCACCCAGACAGCCGCCAGGGGGTATCCGCTGGGGTCCAGCACCGGGGCGCCGACGCACCGCAGGTCGTCCAGTTCCTCGCCCCGGTCAAACGCCACCTCCTGCCTCCGCACGTCCGCCAGTTCCTCCAGAAGAGCGCTGGGCGTGGTGAGGGTCCGCTCCGTGTACCGCCGCCACGTCAGCGCTTTAAGCAGGGCGTCGCGCTGATCATCCGGAAGATATGCCAGAATCGCCTTGCCCGGGGCTGCCGTGTGCAGCGGAAAGCGGTGCCCGACCTGCACCAGCACCGTGACGGGGTGCGAGCCGGCAACCTGCTCCAGGACGATGCCTTCGTTCTCCGAAAGCACCGCCAGCAACGCAGTCTCCTGGGTGGCGTCGCGGAGTCGGCGCAGTACGTCCATCGATTTCTCAACCAGGCCTTGTGCGTCGACGGCGGCGTACCCGACCGCCAGCAGCTTCCGGGAGAGGCGGTAGGTCGAGCCGTCTGACAATCTGGATACATAGCCAAGTTCAACCATGGTGACCAGCATTCGGAAAACGCTGGGCATCGGCAGCGACAGGGCGGATGCCACTTCGCCGGCCGTGGCGCCGCCCGAACGCGACGCCAGAAATTCCAGGATCCGCAGACCCCGCGCCAGCGCCGGAACACGATATCGCGCTGCCGGACCTGTCATCAAAGTGGACGTGGCTGAATTCTTCATGCGGCGGAGCATATCGTATATGAAATGAACTTTCAAATAAAAAAACAATGAGAATCGCCAATGTTGCGAGAAACACTCGCAGTTCTTGAAGTGCGCGTTAATGTGGTTGCGTTCCCCTTCCCGCCACCAGGCCCAGCCATTCGCGAAGGGATCTGAGCTCCTTACCCCTTTATCCAGCCTGAATTGCGCACTATGATAGTCTAAATCGCTTGCGAGGTTAGAAATGACGTTTGAATATTCTTCAATATACTATGACTCCGCTGCCGTCCGTGGCAGGGTGATTGACATCTTTTCACCGGATCGCCCTGCCGAGGTGGGCGTGTTCTTCGTCCATGGCGGCGGGTGGAACGGCGGACATCGCGAAATCTTCCACACGCTGATGCGGGCGCTGGTGGAAAAGGGTTTCATGTGCGCCTCATGCGACTATCGAACCGGCTGCGGCGTGACCGCACTCGACCAGCTCTTCGACGTGCGTTGCGGGTACGGCATCTTCGCGGATCGGCTTGCCAGGAGAGCCTCCACCGGCAAGATTGTCGTGCATGGCAGTTCGGCAGGGGCCCATCTTGCGCTGCTGCTGTCGATGGCTGCGCCGGGGGAGGCGGGGGAATGCCTCGGAGGCTTCGGTGACCTGACGGTTGATCCCGCCAAATGGACAAAGCCCGCAGGCGTCGTCGCCTCGTGTGCTCCAGTGACTTTCGAGCCGTGGGATGAGATATTTCCGCCCATATGGGATGCCATGGTGCGGGCGGCCGGCAAGACCTTCGAGCAGGATCCGGCGCTATACAAGCGGCTTTCGCCGATCAGCTACGTGCGGCACGATTCGCCGCCGGTATTCCTGATGCATGCAGCCAACGAGCACATGTTCCCGCTGGAAATCGCCAACAGGTTTGTCGACGCCATGCATGGCTGCAAGGCGCCCGTTGACCTCAGGATCTATCCTGCCGCCGAGCACGGCTTCTTCTACGCGCTGTCGCGGCGGTGCCAGCAGCAGGCGTTTGCCGACTTCGTGGAATTCCTGTCGCAAACCAGCGGCCGGGCCTGATTGCACGACGAGAATTGAGCGCGTCATAGGAAAGGCAAGAGATGTCAAAATCTGTGCCGGTTCCGTTTGTTTTCTTGCTCTATGCCCAGCAACCGCTGGTCGATCCGCATCATTCCATTTCCTCAAGGAATCGTGAGGTGCAACATGTGGACGAGGGAAGATAGATACAATAGGTTGCTGAACGCGTGCCTAATCGAGACGCCGGCCAGGCGGTTCGACGGCAGTCTTGTTCCAGCTCCGGCGGCGGACGGTTGTCGGGTTGCCGCGTGGTTTAACCGCATCCGGCTAGGCGCCGTGATATCAATAACTCTTCTCGCAATTGGTGCAGCCTTCAGGATGCCATTTCTGAATGTGCCGAATCTGGACGGCGTCATGATTGCCTTCTTTGGCATCGGCGGCGTCGCGACAGCCTGGTTGATGCTCACTCCGGAGCCTGACAATGCAAAGTGGCTGCGAAAGACGCGATGGTTGACGCGGGTCATGACCATTGTGGTGGCGGCAGGCGCCATTCTCTTGATTGCCTGGCCTGCTGGGAAAGACCTGCACGTAGTCCTGGGCTTGGCCTGTGGCGCCTTGCAGTTCAGTTACATGAAGCATTTAGCCATACGAATGGGTGACGAAGTGTTGCGGCGGTGGTTTGGCGTTTGGCAGTGGTTCCTCTTCTGGGTGTTGGTAATGGCTGCAATCGTGCTTGCTGCGGATGCTCTTGGCCCGGAGATGCTCGCGCCTTCCGCATCTGCCGATGCGGCCGGGCCAGCGGAGAAAGGGCACTCGTGGCTTTCCTTGGGATTGTGGGTGTCAATGGGAATCGCGGCTTTGTCGCTTTTGTTCATGTTGCGGCTGGCGCGGCGAACGAAATGCTGCGCGGAGTATTACCTGAACCTCTGGAAAAGTGGCAGGGGGGTGGACGGGCAGGTTGAAGCGGATACGTGTGCGCCATAGTACAAATATGCGATGCGTGGGTGTTATATGAAGAAGCACTTCAAACGGCGAGGATTCGCTTCGCGATAGTTGTTGCAGTCCCCGCATTTCCATTCGGGCTCCTGGTATGATGCTGGCTTGTGGAACGAAAAATTTCCATGATTGTGCTTGACCAAATGTTCGGCACGCCGTACATTATGCGCTATAGTGAACATACGGATGTGAAACATCGTCAGTCGGCAGGCGTGGCGATCATACAGAGAGGCAATGACCGATGAGCGATTCTGTGCAAATGGACCTCAGTGCGAGCCTGGAGGACTACCTGGAGGCTATCTTCCGGATCGTCCAGGAGAAATCGGCGGCGAGGGCCAAGGACATTGGCAAGCGGCTGAAGGTGAGCCGTTCTTCGGTGACGGGGGCGCTGCACGCATTGGCACAGCGCGAGCTGATCAACTACGCCCCTTACGACCTGATCACGCTGACGGACAAGGGAAGGGCCGTCGCCGAGGACGTGGCCCGCCGGCACGAGGTGTTGCGGGACTTCTTCGTGAAGGTGCTTGCCGTCGGCAGGGAAGACGCCGACGAGGCGGCATGCAAGATGGAGCATGCGATACCCGATGCGATTCTTGATCGGTTTCTGGACTTCGTGGAGTTCGTCGAGCGCTGTCCCAGGGGCGGATCGAAGTGGATCAAGGGCTTCGGCTACTACTGCGACAACGACAACAAGACCGGCAACTGCGAGAAGTGCGTGGAGCTGGTTCTGGATGAAGTGAGGAGCAGAACCACGGGCAAGGCAGCGGATGGGCGGACAAGCGCCAGTCTCGGCGAGATGAAGCTTGGCGAGAAGGGCGTCATTGTAAGGATATCCGGGACAGGCGGCATTCGCCGTCGGCTATTGGACATGGGCGCGACGGCAGGGACGCTGGTCGAGGTCGAGCGCGTGGCCCCGTTTGGCGATCCCATCGAGGTGAAGATAAAGGGCTATCACCTGACGCTTCGCAAGGACGAGGCCGAGCGAATCGCGGTCAAGTTGATCTGATCTGACAATTATGCCGCGGGCCATCATGGATGCCTGGTGGCACTGGCGTGATAGAAGATATGTGAGGCGTGCGAAGCTACGGCGTCTCTTTTTTTAGAAGGAATGTTCGGCATGCCGAATGTTATGCGACAAGACAAACTTACCCATGACGGCGCCACGTCAGGCGCGCCGTTGACGATTGCGCTTGCCGGCAACCCCAACTCCGGCAAGACCACGATCTTCAACGCCCTGACGGGGGGCCGGCAGCATGTGGGCAACTACCCCGGCGTAACGGTGGAGAAGAAGGAAGGCGCCTGCCGCTACGGCGACGCCAGGCTGCGAGTGGTTGACTTGCCGGGCACGTACAGCCTCACGGCGTATTCAGCCGAAGAGATTGTCGCACGCGACTTCCTGATCAACGATAAGCCGGACGTCGTCATCGACATCCTCGACGCCGGAAACCTCGAGCGAAACCTCTACCTGGCCGTGCAGATCATGGAACTTGGCGCGCCGCTGGTGCTGGCGCTGAACATGGCCGATGTGGCCCGCCAGCGCGGCCTCGAGTTCAACCTGGACCTGCTTGGCAAACTGCTGGCCGTGCGGATCATTCCTACCGTGGGCCACAAGGGCAAGGGCAAAACGGAATTGCTGGACGCCGCCGTCGAAATGGCCTTTCGGCAGGAGCGTCCCGCCCCGCGCCGCATCGATTATGGTCCGGAGATCGAGGCCGAGATCGCCAAACTGGAGGAGCACATGCATCGGGCGGGTGTAGGCTCCGATGGCATCCCGGTGCGCTGGCTTGCCATCAAGCTGCTGGAGGGCGACGCCCGGGTCCGCATGCACTTCGGGACCAATGCGCTGCTTGACGCAGCCGACAAGGCTACCCAGCGCTTGGAATCGCTGCTGGGCGACAGTCCGGAGGCCCTGATCGCCGAGGTGCGCTACGGGTTCGTATCCGGCGCCTGTCAGGAGGCGGTCCGCAGCACCGTCGAAGGCCGCCACAGTCTCTCCGACCGCATTGACGCGGTGGTCACGAACCGCATGCTGGGCCTGCCGATTTTCCTTGGCTTGATGTACGCGGTGTTCCACCTGACGTTTACCGTGGGCGACCCGCTGATGGGCTGGATCGAAGGCGGCTTCGATCGGCTGGGCGACGCGGTCGGCGGGCTTTGGCAGGGGGGATCAGAAAACCTGCTTCAAAGTCTGCTGGTTGATGGCGTCATCGGCGGCGTCGGAGGCGTTCTGGTGTTCCTGCCGAACATCCTCCTGCTGTTTCTGGCCATTGCGGTTCTTGAAGACAGCGGATACATGGCCCGCGCGGCGTTCCTGATGGACAACCTGATGCACAGGATCGGCCTGCACGGCAAGAGCTTCGTGCCGATGCTGATTGGCTTTGGCTGTTCCGTGCCGGCCATCATGGCCACGAGGACGCTCGAGAACCGTCGCGACCGCATGGTGACGATGCTGGTTGTGCCGCTGATGAGTTGCGGCGCCCGGCTGCCCATCTATGCCCTGATCATCCCGGCGTTCTATCCGCGGGTCTGGCATGCGCCGATGCTTTGGACCATTTACATCATTGGCATTGTTCTGGCGGTGGTCTGCGCGAAACTGCTGAAGGCGACGATCCTTCGCGGAGAAACCCCGCCGTTCGTAATGGAGCTTCCGCCGTACCGGATGCCGACGCTCAAGAGCGTGGGGCTGCACATGTGGAACCGAGGCGGCGCCTACCTGAAGAAGGCAGGCACGATCATCCTGGGCATTTCGATCCTGTTGTGGGCAATGCAGCAATGGCCTGGCCTGCCGGAAGAAAAGGCGGAGGCGTTCGCTCAGCAACGAGCCGCCATCGAGGCAAAAGCGGACTCAGGCCGCGATGAACAGATAGCCGCCGTTGACCATGCCGAGGCCCAGGCGGCGCTGGAAGCCTCGCTGATGGGCCGGATGGGACACGGGCTCGAGCTGGTGTTGCGCCCGGCAGGGTTTGACTGGAAAATCTCCACCGCCATGATAGGGGCTTTCGCAGCCAAAGAGGTCTTCGTCGCCCAGATGGGCATAGTACACTCGCTAGGAGAGGAAGAGGACGAGGATTCCGAGCCCCTTAGGGCCAGGCTCCAGGCGAACTACACGCCGCTTCAGGGCTTCTGTATCATGCTCTTCTGCCTGATAAGCGCGCCCTGCATGGCCACCATCGCCATAACGAAGCGCGAGAGCAATTCGTGGAAATGGGCTATGTTCCAGCTTGGCGGGCTGACCGCGCTTGCGTGGGTCGTCACCGTGTTCGTGTATCAGGCCGGGTTGCTGGTGACGTAGGAAAGTGAGGTGGATGAATGGAAATATTGCTTGTAATCGGAATCGTAATGCTTGCCGCCGCCGGCGTCGGCTATGGCCTGTATCGCAGCGCTGCGGGCAAGAGCGGGTGCGCCGGCTGCGGCGGATGCAATGAAGGGCAGACGACATGCGAAGCGAACAAGTCCAGGAGGTAAAAAAAGTCATGCGCCACGAGGATGGAAGCCCATGCCATTGCAGTGCGCAGCGGTTGCTCATGGCCGCGGGCGTGCTTGAGGCGAGTTACCTCTTCGCCGACCGCAACGAAGTGCGGATTCACCATGACGGTGAGGTGTACCGCCTGCGACTGACGAAGAACGGAAAACTGATTTTAAACAAGTAACGACAATAGCCTAAGCCCCACCCAGCCAGCTTCTGAGCCAGCCAGGGAGCATGCGAGCGGACGACCGCTCGATGCTCCCTTTTTTGTTGCGGGCCAAGCCGGCTGGAACGGAGGTGCGAGGAAAACCACACGCCAGATCGAGGAAGAAGAGGAAGCAAAGGAAGTAGAGGAAACTGTGCCGTCGGTGTTTGACTGTCGGCATACACAGACTGAACCAAAGGATGAAAGGTGTAGATAATGAAAAGTCAAAAAAGAATCGTGATGATGACCGTGGTCCTGCTGGGCTCGGCGGCGGTTTCGGCAAATGGGGCCGTGAGCGGCGGCATTAACTGGGCCGACGGCGTGGAGGCGTATTCCAGCAACATTCAGAACTACGGCGGCTCGCTGATGTCGGCGGATGCCGAGTTCTGGCTGACCGGCGCCCCCGACGCGGACGCCGACGGCAACGGCTACATGTGGCACGCCGGCGACAAGGATTACGTTGCCGGATGGCGGTCCAACGCCCCGAATGAGTTCATCGTGATGAGATGGGATGGGGGCATTTCCGATATGCCTGGAGATGATCTGACCATCAGCCTATACGCCGGGCCAAACGCCTCGGCCAACGTGCTGGCCAGCACTGACGGCCTGATCTTCACACAGATCGGCACGCTTGGGGGCTCAACGCCTGGATATCTGCGTGAAGAGGCGTTTGACTTCGCCGGGCTCTTCTCGGAGGACGTGAAGTACGTCCGCGTGGCGCGAGTCGGCAACGGCCCCAACTCCGCCATGTTCTTCGACGCCTTTGGCGGCGCCGTGCCGGAACCGACGACGCTGTCGCTCCTGGGACTTGGCGGCATGGCGGTGATTCGCCGCAAGCGCAGAGCCGTGTAAGCTCCACGCAGGGATTACCTCCCGAGTTCGGCCGGGGTCGATTTTCGTGCGGCTCCGGCCGGGCTGGGAATCCCAGGAAGCACTTATGAAACGAGGATTCACACTTATCGAGCTGCTTGTGGCAATCGCGATCATTGCGTCGCTGGTCGGCATTCTGCTGCCCAGCCTGAGCCGAGCGAGGGAACTTGCCCAACGGGCCGCGTGCGCCGCCAACCTGAGGAATCTTGGACTGGCGGTGAACTTCTACGCCAATGAGAACGATGATTGGCTGCCGTCGTCGGAGCCGAAGAGTCGTGAGCCGATCAGTCCGCTGCATTGGTTCATGAACGCCCAGTTGCTGCGGTATGTCAGCGCGTCGTTGGACTACGACGACGACGGCAACCTCATCGGACCGATGGGCGAGCAATCCTCGCTGATCTGCCCGAGCCACGAGAACGCCATGCAGAGCCGCCCAACCGCTGGCGAGCCTAGCGTCGATCGTCCGTACGGCCTGAGCTATGGAATGAACGGTACGTTTGGCCTCGGCGGCAGGCCCGACCAAACCGTGTATCGCAGACTATTGGAGTTTGAGACTCCCTCCAACGTCTGCTCGCTTTCAGATGCCTGGTGCACATCGTGTGGCCCAGGTGTTATATTGTTTCATGCATGTGTTAAAGACAACCTGGTCTATCGTCACATGGAAACTGCCAACGTCGTTTTTCTGGACTCGCATGAGGAGTCTCTTCGTTCAGAAGACGTGCCTATGGGGTTTTCCAACCGATTTGACCCATTCTGGAGCGCCTGGAAACCGAAGTAACGGTCCCGGCCCAAGCAAGGAGATTGAGTATGCGCAAGTGCAGCCACAAAGTCGTTGCAGGATTTCTGCTGGGAATTGCCCTGTTTGCCCAGCTCGGGTGTTCCTCTGCCCAGAAGCCTGGGGCATCGTATCCGAAAGTGGATCCCCTGCGGGTCCGGCGGGCTGGTGGCGTTGTTCAGGAGATCACGCTCGCCGATGCGATGGCGTATCACCACCGCCACGAGGATCACGCTCATGACTCCTCTTCGCACGAGGGCGATCATGAGGAGGCGATCTGCACAGGCGTGGCCACCGGTTATCAGGCAATCCGCTTCGCAACCGCGAAGCTGTTTGCTGACGGGGCGCCCGACGCGTCGGACATCAGGCTTTCTGTCCAGGGTGGAATGCCCGGGGTGTGGGACATCTTCGAGCTTTACACCGGAACAGAGTTGACCCGTCCGGCGAAGCAGGAGGCTAAGCCTTCGCTTTCGCTGGAGAGCTTCGTCTTCGAGGCCAAACGCCTTTCCACCGGCCAAAGCCTACGATTCCGGCTGCGTGAAGGCTTCATTCCAGCACAATTCTTCGAGCTCAAGGCGCAAGGCTTCGGGTGCGACCACCCGGAGGTCGACGAGATCAAGGGCCGGGCTGCAAGGCGAATTCTGAGCACAGCCCCGGAGGAATGCTTTGATCTGCTGACATGGCACCATGAATCGTAACGAGCAAGACGTGCGGAGCCCCGCATGGCAATGCGGGGACCTGACTTCAGTCGCGTAGCGACACCACGCCGTTGTATTTGTTTTTCGTGCGATGATCACGATGCGAAGAAAAACAGCAAACGGTGAGGATTCTCTGCGCGATAACAGTTAGGTCCCCGCATTTCCATGCGGGGCTTTTTGCGATTGGCACGCCTGCACGTTTGATGTGTTCGGGCATTGCACATGGTATATGAATGGACAGATAATCGCGAGGACTGCTGTGTACTTTCTGGTGAATCAAAGGAAGGGCCGCGAAATGCCGAAAGGCGTCTGCCCTTTGATCATCCTGCAATGGAAACACATCGGGAGACTCTACCCGCCAAAACACCGGCACAGCCGGTGGCGTACGCCATATACAGCACCGTGTTGGTGACCAGGGGCACGATGGTGGCTCTTGGCTCGCTGGCCACCCAAAGATGCAATCCTGCTGCCATGAGCGGCAGAAAAACAACGTGCAGCCTCCATAGAGAAGACGATTTCAACGGGTGAGGTGAGGGCCACTTGATCGTTGTGGCGAAACACAATGTCATTGCTGCCCACGCCACACATGGGCCGAAGAAAGGCGTGGCCATGACCTTCGGCATGTCGCCCAGCAACTCACGATGCGTTACGGTAAGCACCAGGACCTTCCCCCACAACCAGATTCCCCAGAAGGAGCACAAACCAAACACAAGCCCTGACAGTAAGTGCCGTCTTGCCAACATGATTGTCATTCTCCCTCAGCCGCGGCTTTCTCGTTCGTATCTTCGATGATGGTAATCTTCTCAAGCTCCCACGGGCGAATTCCAGTCCATATCCCACCGCCTCGTTCGCCGCAACCTCGAAGAACCACGCATTTCATCCAAGAAGCGAAGGCGGCCCAACGTGCGGAGCCCCGCATGGAAATGCGGGGACCTGAATTTAGTCGCGGAGCGACACCTCGCCGTTGTATTTGTTTCTCGTTCGATAATCACGACGCGAATCAAACAGCAAACGGCGAGGATTCGCTGCGCGATAAAAGTGGGGTCCCCGCATTTCCATGCGGGGCTTCTTACGATTTGCCCGCCATTGTGTTATGATATATGCATGCATCGGGGGCTTCTTCCTCCAACAGGTTCACTTCGCTGAGAACGCCATCGCTGTTGAGCCTGAAGGTCTTGATCTCGTATCGGCCGAAGCGGCATGTGGAACGCACGCCGGCGATTGGCAATCTCAGCCGCAGGGACTGCTTGCAATCGGTAGTGTTGAAAAGCCGAAACACCCATCCGTCGTCATTCTGAGCCCGCTTCAAGCAGGAAAGCTCGATGGCCTGGTTGTCGAGGACGACCACCGGCTTCGGCTGAGAACCGTCCCCCTTGGGAAAGAAGGACAGGGCGTACGGTCTTTCGTTCTTAACCTGCGCCTCCGCCGAAACCGCCCGCAGTCGCTGATCGATGTTCCCGGCGTTGATCCAGAACCGGAAGATGTGCTCGCCCTGATCGATGCGTGGGCTGAAGCGATCCGGCGGACACGTTGGCGCATTGCCCACCGGGTGAGCGCTGTAGGCAGGCGCTCGCAGCAGCGACGGCCGAATGGAATTGCCGCACCAGTCCGAGCCGTAAATGCCGTCGTTGATGCACGTCAGGCCCAGACCATTGGCATCGTCGGCGGCGCATACCCATTTCTGTGCGACCGCCTCCGTGCCGTTCATCGGCAGGGTTTGCACCCCGAAGGCAGTGTGGCCGAGATAGCGCTTCGCGTTGATGGCCAGCGGCAGTTCCAGTTTGAGCATGCTGTTCTTCTGGTTCCACAGGACTCGAGTTTCCACCATCACCTCGCTGCCTTGTTTCGGCAGGGCGTATCTCTGGCAGATGAACGATTCCTTATATGCCAGCACCGCTTCGATAACGGTTCGCACGTCGCCATCTTCGATCACGCGCACGGACTCGATGGTGTTCTTCAAACCGCTGAAGCGGCTGCCCTTGGTCTTGTCCATGAGCCGGAACCTGCCCGCAACAGGACCGAAAGCAGTGGCGCTAACCTCCCATGGATCTTCATTATCACGCAGCACCAGCGGGCAGAAAGCCCCTTGGGTAAGGTAGTTAACGCCGGCCACCGCATAGCGATCAACCAGGCCAGTGGCTGCGTTAACTCGCACGTCAAGAATATCATTCTTGAATATGTAGAATCCATTTCGGGGGCGTCGCGTAATGGCAGGCTTGCGATTCAGGACTTTCAGCGTGCAGTCGAATCGGCTGACCGATCCAGGCTTAAGCCTTGTCTTGAACACGATGCGTTTTCGCCAATCAAGCGCCAGATTGCTATGCTGTTGCTCGATCTGCGAGGCGATGGGCTTGCCGTTGCCAAGCACCGTCACATCGGTGAACGTGCCGTCGCTGCACTGATCGGGCAGACAGAATTCGCACTCCACGGTGTCTTCGACCGTGTAAGGATGCGGATTTGCGACAATGATGGGTATATGCCCCTCGCGCGCCTGCCGCTGCGTGCGTGTCATGGCGAAGAAGGCACGCGCCTTGGAGCCGATCCAGAATCTCCAGCCCATGATCCATCAGTCGCAGCGACGCATCCTCGGCCGCAGCGTTGCACGAACCGGGCAGTATGTCGTGGAACTGGGCAAACATCAGATCCTTGCCTGCCGATTCCAAGTCCGCCCGCGGATAGGTTATCAGCCCATTGGCGGCGGCACATGACGCGAGCTTCTCCGTCAGGTACAACTCGTTTTCAAGCTGGCGGTGCTTTCGCTTGACCCGCATCATTGACGTATAGCAGCCGGGCGCCCAGGGATTCAGATCTCCCTCATGACGAGGAAGCGGACGCTGCGAGCGTTCGACATCGGCGAAGTAGGCTTCTGGCGTCGAGTGGATTATCTCAACATCATCGCGCTGCGCGATCATGGCGTCGATGTCGCGTGCATCCTGGCGGCTTGGGCCGCCGCCGTGGTTGCCCACTCCCCACAAAATCGCCTCGGGATCATTGTTCGATTGAGATATCCGGGCCTCGATCGTCTTGCGGCCTTTGCCAAGCGGTGTGCTGTACCAGCCGGTGAAACGTCTGGCAAGCACACTGGAGCCGTCGAATCCAACCCAGACGAACGGGCCGTCGGGAAGCTGACAATGCCTCTGTTGCGGCCGGCCGAACAGGTACGAACGAAAGCCAGATTTGGCCATGATCTGGACCAGTCCGCGGGAATGACCAAACGGGTCGAAGTTGATCGCGGCTGTGGGTCTGGCGCCGAAATGCCGCCCGAAGTACTCGCGACCCGCCAGAATCAGGCGGACGAATGATTCGCCGCTGGGCATGTTGCAGTCGGGCTGAAGATACCACCCGCCCATGATACGCCATCGGCCCGCCTGGACCTGCTTGCGAATGCGGTCGAACAGCGACGGATCGTACAGCCGCACCCATTCGTACAGGACGGCCTCGTTGTGATTGAACACGAGAGTGTGGCTGTTCTCGCACAGCTCAACGGCAACCCGGAAGGTCGAGATTGCCTCAGCCGCCCCTTCGGGCCATTCCCAAAGCCACACCGGATCAAGGTGAGCGTTGCATATCAGGTGAACGTGACGTGTCATGTAAATATCCTATTAGCTACGGCCGCTTGCCGGCAACCATCCTCCACATACGAGCGAACCGAGCGGCCGCAGGCGATTGTGTGTAATGGTGGGGGAGTATAATTCCCCCCTCATGACGCGACAAGTCTTCTTGGCACGGCATGTTTCGCGCGTGGCTCTGGCGATGCGCAATTCGTGACTACCGCACATTTGTCAGGTCAATGGGATTTCATCCAAGAAGCAAAACCACGCCGTTATTCTCCGAATAACACCCAACAACCAGAATCAGCACGACGTGCGGAGCCCCGCGCAGCCTTTGGCCGAGAAAGGAGACTTCAGTCGCGTAGCGACACCTCGCCATTGTATTTGTTTTTCGTGCGATGATCACGAGGCGAACCAAACAGCAAACGGCGATGATTCGCTGCGCGATAACAGCTAGGTCCCCGCATTCCCATGCGGGGCTTCTTGCGATTGGCCCGCCGCAGCGTATGATCTTTTGGTGAATTGTGCAGGCTTCTCTGCCTCTACTTGCTCTTTGTGTGCAAGGTCAGAGCGACATGGCCTTGCGAAAGTATAGTTTCAATGGTCGTGGCTGCCGGCTCATGCCCTGGAGAGGTGATGCGCACAATGAGCGATTCAGGGCTGTGGGCAGGGCAGGCGCCTATGGGCCATATCCAAAGCAGTTTCCAGCAGCTTCCGCCATAGGGTAACTCGCGAGTGTTATGAAGCATGATTACGCCTTGAGAATCGCTTGCCAGACTGCCAGGGCCGGCATAGTTGTCAAACGGGCCGGAAGACTCGACACCAGGAGTGCTCAGTGACCTTCCTTTGGGGGATATAATCTCCATTGCGGCATCTGGAATCGGTCTGCCTATCTCGTCGCTGATGTGGAGAAACCATTGGCCTATTGGCATTCGACCATCCCATAGGATATGAGTCGTAGCCCAAGACGACAAAATCAGCAGGCCGACAAGTGCCATACCACCTGCGACGAGCATACAGAAACGGTTTGTGCATGTCATAGGATGCCGTGTCCTAAAAGCAACTACTGGGGATTCCATGTCTCTGGAGCGGATCCCCAGCCCTTCTCCACAAGCACCAGCGGCAGCTTGGTCTTAGTGTTGTCGGGATTCACTCGATACAGTACCCAATGTTTGGGATCCTCGTCATATGGAATAAACTCCAACACGTCGCCATTCTCTGCCGTCACGCGAATAGTGGGGTAATCGTATCGTGTCTTGCCCCAGATTTCACAGCTGCTTGCCACAATGGCTATGCCGCAGGGTCCGGTCAGCTCGGGGGATGTGTAAAGCTCCCAATGCCTGGCGGGGCTGCACCCGACTATCAGGCCGACGACAAGAAGCATTCCGACAGTCCATGATCTGCTCATTGTATTCCTTTCTCTGGAGGCTGCGTGGTCAATGCTATGGAACAACAGCAGTCTCGCCGTTGCCTTTTGTCAGTACGCGAAAACGCGAGACGGACAGCAAGTGTCGTTGCGTGTGAGAACCAGCATTGTCGGACAGCAAAGTCTCTGAGCTTACACCAATGGCGCCGGGGTTGTACTGAAAGGGCTGCGGCGTTTTGCCAAAGTCGCCGGGGCAGAAGGTGTCTTCCGATCGCACGTACTTGGCGTCGACAAGTGATTGAAGGTCATTGGGAATCCGGCCATGGTCTTCCATATATGAACGCACCCCAAGATACACCGCCTTCTGCCGCCTGACGCACTCAAGCTTATTGCAGACCTTGCCGGCATGTTGGGGGTCCAGCACGTTTACGGTGGAAAACAAAAGAAACACACACGTAACCAGCGCCACGGTGATTATCGTTATCCAAAACAGCCTCATAGTGGGGCCTCCAAACCGACGAGATATCTCATCATCATGGGCTGTAGCATGGTGCGTTGCATTTCAGAGCCTTAGTGGAAATTGGCTATCCGGCATTGCAGCAGTTCCAGAGTTGTCTGCTTGGTCGCAGTTGTGGCAGTCGTGCTATCTGTCATGACTCCATCTGACGAGTGACCCGCAGCCTCATCCGGCGCCAGGACTTCATCGCCGACGGGGACCAACTGCTCATCAATCGGCTGATCGGCGATCAAGCCCGCCGAAAGCAGATGCATTAACATGCATGTTAGGACCATATGTTCGTTGCCCTTGCACATCATTGGTTCCGCGTTCCAATCATGCATCAGGACATGCCACATGATCCTCTTACTATACCCATATGAGGTTACGAAGCATAGCAACAAAGAAGTCTCATGTGGCCGCGAGCGGCTGGGGTGTTTAGTGCCGCACGCTGTCGCGAGAGATCAACTGGTAGGGCAGGATATATTGTTCATCGGCAGGGGCGTTCTTCAGGCTCGACTCGATGATGTCCGCCACGGTCCTGGCCAGGGCCTCGTGATCCTGCGTGATGGTTGTCTGTGACGGCGTGGCGTACCTCGAATACTGCTTGTGTTCCGATGCTATCACGGAAATCTCGTCAGGAACCCGCTTGTTGAACAGCGAGAGGGCATAGGCGGTGACGATGCCGGCATTGCCGCCAGGACAGAAGATCGCGTCGATACCCTGTCGCAGCAGCTTGCCGATGATCTCGACGTAGTTGTCGTCGGCGGAAAGATGGATCATCGCGTCGTGCGCCGGCAAGTCTCGCTTCTTTAACGCCCGGATAATCGCGGCTCGGCGGGCGTCGGCGTTTCCCTTTCCGCTCTCGCCATGCACGATGCAGCCGATCTTGCGACAGCCCCGCTCGTGCATGTGCCCGATCGCCAGGTCCATGCCCTGCACCTCATCCGACCGCACAGAATACACGTTGCGGCATCCTTTGGGCGCATCTCGATCGACCAGCACGAGGGGCAACGCGAACCGGCTGGGCCAGGTTGTGAAGTCATCCGGTTCGGCGCCAATCGCCACGGCCCCACAGAACTGAATGCTGTCAAGCCTGTCGAGGTTGTCCTGCGGCAGCACTTCGATGCGCAGGCCGCGACGAGGCAACTCCGTTGTCAACGCCAGCATCGCCATTTCCAGGCAGTTGCGAATGGGGTAGATCTGATCGCTGGGCAAAATGAGAACGACGTTGCGCTGCTTGGCCGACAATCGGGGGCGGTATCCGTGGGCCGTGGCCACGGACATCACACGCTCGCGAACCTCTTGCCTGATGTTGGGATGATGGCTGAACACGCGCGACACAGTGGCGGGTGAAACCTTTGCCAGTCTTGCGATATCCTGTATTCTCATTATGAAAGTTTACACCGGCATTGCCACGTTTGCAACACAGTTGCCGATATTCTGCAAATGCAGCGGTGTTTCAGGCACATTCACTGAGTTCGGCCCTTGTAACTGCATCAGCGTGTGATAGCATACGAAGAGTGTCTGCAAACGTTTCAGAGGAAGCGCCCTTGGTGAATGTAGTTGGCCCATGAGAAGTCGGGGCAAGAGGTTTAAGAATGAGCGCTATCAAGTTTGGAGTCTGCGGCATCGGCCGGATTGGCATTGAACACTGCCGGTGGTTCTCGGATGATTCGAATCAGTACAAGCTCGAGGCCGTTTGTGACATCGCGGCCGACAGAGTAGCCGCTGCCGCCGCCAGATTCGGCTGCAAGGGGTATGCCGATTTTGCCGCATTCCTTGCCGACCCCGAAATAGAGTTGGCCATAATCGCCACTCGTTCTCTGGATCATGCCCGAAGCGCCGCCCAGGCTCTGTCGGCAGGCAAGATTGTGCTGCTGGAGAAACCAATAGGCGTAACAGCGGAGGATTACACCCTGCTTCGGCAGCTTGTTGAGAAGTATCCCCAGCGGATCTACTTCTGCCACAACCACCGCTTTGAGCCTGCATTCATGAATGCTCAGGCGATTGTGGCGTCGGGTGTGCTTGGCAGGATCAACGTGATCAAGCTCTGCAAGCACCACATATTTATGCGCCGCAACGATTGGCAGATGAGGCTGGACTGCGGCGGGGGACAGTTGAGCGTGTGGGGGCCGCACCTTATCGATCAGGGCCTTGTGCTTCTGGGCTCGCCGGTCAGAAGCGTGCACAGTTATCTCAGGCGAATCCTGACGCCGGGCGACGGCGACGATCACGTCAAGATCACGCTAGTAGGCGAAAACGATACTGTCGCCGAACTGGAAATCAGCAATTCCGCCGCCATTGCCGGGCCGTACTGCACAATCTACGGCGACCGCGGAGCGCTGACCTACGAGCAGGACCAGAAAGAGATACGCCTTAAGCATCTTGCTCCGGCTTTTCGATGGGAGGCGGCGACGGCGGCGGCCGACAGCCCCACTCCGGGCCGGCCCGTAAGCGCGGAACAAGAATTGCCCTGGATTGAAGAAACACGCAAGGTCGAACCCGATACGAGCATGTGGATTCAGGTTGAAATCGAGATCGCCAGGCACCTTTATCGCGCCATCCGCCAACAGGTTCCCATGCCGGTCAAGAGTTCAGATGCACTGGAAGTGGTGCGGATTACCGAAATTGTCAAGCGACAGAACCCGCAGTTCGCATGGATTGGCTGAGATTCGCATGGGCAAGCGTACGACCAGGATCAGGATCGGGCAGATCGGCATCTGTCACGAGCACGCCGCCGCCAAGATGCAGACGCTCAGGCGTTTGGCGGACACGTTTGAGATTGTCGGCGTTGTCGATGATCGTTCAACCGCCGTCGCCAGGTTCGCCGGCGATGACCTCACACCGTACGAAGATTTGACGTGGATGACGGAAGAGGAACTGCTCAATGCGCCCGGTCTTGGGGCCGTGATTATAGAGACGGCGAATGACGATCTTGTGCCGGCGGCGCTACGCTGCATGCGGCACAACGTGTCCATACATATGGACAAGCCTGGTGGGGAGGACATGGCCGCATTCCGGCGGCTGCTTGAGGGATGCCGCAAGCGCGATCTCGTGTTTCAGATGGGATACATGTTCCGCAACAATCCAGCTATGCAATTCGCCGCCAGGGCGGTCAGGGACAACTGGCTCGGAGAGCTTTTCGAGTTCCAGGCCGACATGAGCCACAACTACGGCTCGGAGGCGTATCAGGCATACATCGGCCGCTTTCAAGGCGGCATCATGTTCAACCTCGCTTGCCATCTTGTGGACCTGATTGTCTCGATTATGGGCAGGCCGGAGAATGTCGTTCCGTTCCTCAAGTCCGCGCCAGGATACGGTAGCGCCGTCAGAAACAACTGTCTGGCGGTGCTGGAGTATCCACACGCGCTGGCCACGTTGCGGGCGTGCAGCAAGGAAATCGACGGCGTGAACCGGCGAAGCATGAAGATCAGCGGAACCAAAGGCGCGATCGAGCTGAGCCCGCTGGAGCGATTTGACGGCCGGCCGCTCCAGATGCGGCTTGTGTTGCTGCAGGGAAACAGCGAATACGCCGCCGGGTCGCATGTCGTTGACTTTGGCGTTACGCATGACCGCTACCAGGATCAACTGCTGGAGTTCGCCGAGTTGGTCCGCGGCAAGGGCCATAACAAATACACGTATGAGCATGACGAGCTGGTGCAGGAGGTTCTTCTGGCCTCTTGCGGGCTTCTGAAATGGAAAGATGCGACGGCATAGGCAGGAGCGAAAGCGATGACACCAAAATTCACCGATTTGCCGCGCCCGCTGCTGGTCGGTTCGCTGCGCCACCGAACCACGGCCAGGACAATAGCGGATATCAAAGCATGCCAGGAAGATGGCGCCAGGGCGTTTATTCTGCATATCCAAAGGCTTGACGATGAATGCCGCAAGGCAGCAGAACTCAGCAAGATCTTCGCCGCGACAAGGCATCCGGTGATGGCGATCAACTACCGCGTTCCAGACGGCCCATCCGATGAAGATCGCCTCACGAAACTGCTTGAGGCGGCACGTGCGGGGGCCGCCTGCATCGACCTGCCTGGCGATATTTTCGACGCCGACTCGCGCGGAAGCCTCAAGAATTGCCCGCTGCCGTTCGGGGCGGCCAATCCCGAGGAAATCTCCATGCGCCCCAAATGCATTGAAAAGCAGAAGCTGGCGATTGAACAAGCCCATGCCCTGGGGGCGCAGGTGCTGATGTCAACGCACTGCCTCGGCGCGGCGCTTGATTGCAGTCAGGCGGTTGCACTTGCGATCGAGATCGAATCCCGCGGCGCGGACATTGTCAAGATCGTCACCGCCTGTCCCAGCGTTGATCACGCGCTCGAGATGCTTCGCACGATGGTGGAACTGAAGCGGACGCTCAGAGTTCCCTTCGTGTACATCTGCACGGGACCGCACGGCCAGCTCATCAGGCCGCTGGCCCCGTTGCTTGGTTCCATGCTTGTCTTCGGGCATCACGAGTACGACGAAAACTCCAACATGGCCAAGCCGCTGCTGAGCGACCTGCGAGAATTCTATCGCATCATGCAATGGCGCGTTGATGATCACATAGGATAGCCTGCATGTACGCAATCACCATTGCCGAAGACCGCAGCCTGCACTGGACGCCCGTGCCCGATCCGGTTGTCAAACCGGGTGAAGTCCTTATTGACGTTCGTGCTGCTGCTCTCAACCGCGCCGACCTGATGCAGCGAGCGGGACAGTATCCGCCGCCTCCGGGCTGGCCCGAGTGGATGGGCCTTGAGGTTGCAGGCTTTGTTTTGCAGGCCCCGGCCGGCGGCAGGTGGCGCCCCGGCGACAAGGTTTGCGCGCTTTTGGGCGGCGGGGGATACGCCCAGAAAGTGGCGGTTCCCATGGGAATGGTGGCGCCAGTGCCCGAGGGCCTTTCTTTCGAAGAGGCGGCAGCGGCGCCCGAAGCATTTGCGACGTCCTACCTCAATCTTTGCATGGAAGGCGGCCTTAAGTCCGGCGACACCGCATTTATCCAGGCAGGCGCCAGCGGACTGGGCGTGGCGGCAATTCAACTTGCCAAGGCGATTGGCGCAAAGGTTGTCACCACTATTGGTTCGGATGAAAAGGCGGCTCTGGTCGGTAGTCTTGGCGCCGATGTGATAATCAATCATAAGAGAGACAACGTCGTCGACATGCTGGCGCGACATCCCCCGGATGTCGCCATGGATTGCGTGGCCGGCCCTGAGCTGGGCAATTACCTTGAAACGGCGGCGAATGGGTGCCGCTGGATCGTCATAGCCACCTTGGGCGGCCCGACAACGACCGTGAATATGAATGCCTTCTTCAGGCGGGGAGTCAAACTGATCGGCAGCACCTTACGCAGCCGATCGTCGGAGATGAAGGCGCAAATACTGGCTGGTCTTGAAAAGGAGTACTGGCCCGCGTTTGCATCCGGCAAGCTTCGATCCATTGTCTACAAGACGTTGCCGATCACACAGGCCCAGCAGGCACATGCCATTCTGGAACGCAACGAGAACCTGGGCAAGGTCGTGCTGACGGTCACCGAATGATTAATTGCCCGGCCGCCGGCGCGACGTGCTGCTCGGCGATGGAATAGCCATATTCAGTAAATCGCTCATCCGACGAACGAGTCATCCTCAGAAACCATCGGCAGCGAAGCATTGTTGATGTCAGCGTTTGCGCCCGCGGGTGATTCGGGCGTAACGGTCCAGGCTTTGCAGGTGACGGCGGCGCGGCTCGTCAAGCCCAGCGTGCTCGCCGCGATGCTTGTCCGCCCAATCGCAGTATGCCAGGAGGCTCTCTTTGCCCGTGAGGATGTGTGCGATGACGAGTTCTCGCGCCGCCCGCTCGTCGTGGGCTGCCAGCGCCCCAAGCAGTCGGCAGTGCTCGCGCCATGTGCGGCGCAGCGTCGCCAATGGGTTGTTGTCGGGCAGATTGCGGCACAGGCCGAAGGTCTGGGCCATCAGGCGCATGTCCTCTGTGACCTTGGTCAGCCATCGGTTCGCGGCAGCGTGGATGATCGTGGTGTGGAATGATGCGTCGTTCGCCACCCAGCGTTGTGCCAGCCCGGCCCCGATGGATGCCTTCGGTCCGAGCCGGCGAACCTCGCGGACCAGGTCCATCATTCCGCGGCAGTGGTTGCGGAGTTTGTACACCACCGCCGGCGTGATGTGTCGCGCCGCCTGGGCAGCGGCGAATCCTTCGAGCGTCGCGCGGAGGTCGTAAAGCTCTTCGATCTCGTCGCGGTCCATCACGCGGACGAACGTGCCGTGGCGGGGGATCTGGTCCAGCAGGCCTTCCCGCTCCAACTGGGCGATAGCTTCACGAACAGGGGTTCGGCTGGCGCCGATCTCGCGGGCGAGGGTGGTTTCAGAGAGCATGGTTCCGCCCGGGAATCGTCCGGTCCGCAGCTTATCCTTGATGCACTTATAGGCGAATGCGCTAAGGCTCATGCCGCTATTGTACTTGTATGCAAGACGCAAGGCGCACGAAAATACCGGAAATGTCGGGGATTATCTTGCATAAGCCGCCAATAGATGGCAGTCTTGTATACAAGATGCGTTATCTGGCCGCCTTGCTATTGGAGACATTATGAGCCGCAAAACAGAGGGATTGATCGCAGCGCCTTTCACCGCCTTTCATCAGGACGGCAGTTTGGACCTGAGCGTCATACAGCGACAAGCAGAGGGCCTGGTTCGAGCGGGTGTGCGAGGAGCGTTCATTTGCGGGACGACGGGCGAGTCGCTGTCGCTGACGCTGGACGAGCGTCGCCTTGTCGCCCAGCGCTGGGTCGAAGTCGCCGGCAGCGAGTTAACCATCATCGTGCACACTGGGCACAACTGCCTGTCCGACGCGCGGGCCCTGGCCCAACACGCCCAGGAGATTGGGGCGGCGGCGACGGGCGCCTTCGGACCCGGCTACTTCCGCCCATCGTGCCTGGCGGACCTGGTGGAGTGGTGCGCAGCCGTCGCCGGCGGAGCGCCGAATATCCCATTCTATTACTACCACATCCCTTCACTGACGGGCCTGCACTTTTCGATGCCCGGCCTGCTGACCGCGGCTGCGGGGCGCATCGCCAACCTTGGCGGATTGAAATTCACGCATGAGAACATGATGGAGTATTCGCAGGCCCTGGCGGCCGTCGGCGGGCGGTATGACGTGCTTTTCGGCAGGGATGAGGCGCTGCTCAGCGCGTTGGCGGTGGGGGCTCGCGGCGCCGTCGGCAGCACGTACAACTACTCGGCCCCGGTGTACCTCCGCGTTATGGAGGCATTCGACGCAGGGAGGATGGACGACGCGCGGCGACACCAGGCCAAGGCGGTGGAGTTCATCGATCTGTTGATCGAATACGGCGGGCTTCCCGCGGGCAAGGCCATCATGAAGATGTCCGGCGTCGATTGCGGCCCCGTGCGCCTTCCCCTGCGGAGCCTTGATGACGAGCAATATCGCCGCCTTCACGACCGGCTCGACGCTGCCGGGTTCTTTGCCTTGCAGAAGTTGGCCTGAGGCTATGGGCTTTGCTTCTGTGAACTTGTCACGTATATTTGCGTGAGGACCTGGGCTGATGCGATCAGAATCAAGGCGGAGGCGCGATCTTAATGTTCGGGCTAATGTTGACGGCTACGGTTGCTGCGATGAGTTTCTACTTCTTCTGGCGGTTCTGGTCGGCTTTTCGCGGCAAGGGCTGGCGGGTGTATGCGATTGTGGGGGTGGTGCTGGCGGCGCTTGCCGGCGCTCGGGTCTGGGGAAGGGTGCTGGATGTTGCCGGGTGGCACGGGTCGGCCGAGGTGGGCAGATTGATCATGCTTATATGGATGGTCCTGCTTGCATGGTTTCTCACCGCCGGAGTAGCGATGCAGATATGGACGGTTCTGGCCTCCTTGGCGGCGAGGTTCTGGAAACCGGCGGGGGCTGTGCGTCTGGCCCCGCGCGTGCAGTTTTTCGCGGCCTGGGCGGTAGTAGCTCTCTTCACCGCGGCGGGGCTGTGGGAGGCGTGCGACGTCAGGGTCGAGCACGTGGTTGTCGAGGTGGATCGCATGCCCCCCGGCAGCGACAGAATCAGGATCGCACAGATTTCAGATCTTCACGTTGGCAGCGTGTTCTGTCGGCAGAGGTTGAAGGCGGCAGTGGCGCTGCTGGCTGACCTTAAGCCAGACATCATTGTCAGCACTGGCGACCTGGTTGACGGCGAGTTGCACGAGATCGACCACATGGCGGAGGATCTCTTTGCCGTTGACGCCCCGCTTGGCAAGTACGCGGTGCTGGGCAACCACGAGTTCTACTCAGGCGAGCGAAACAGCCTGATCTTTCATCAGCACGCGGGCTTTAAAGTGCTGCGACAACAATCAGTCGAGCCCCTTGAGGGTCTGCGCATTGTCGGCGTGGACGATCCGGCTGCATTCCGGTTCACCGACGGCCGATTTGTTGACGAAACGGCCGTCCTGCGCGGCGGGCGACGCGACGACGTGGTTGTCCTGCTGAAGCATCGTCCGGACGTAACGCGAGCGGCAGTGGGGCTTTTTGACATCCAGCTTTCGGGCCACACGCACGGCGGTCAGGTGCTTCCGTTCAACTGGCTCATCCGCATAAGACATGCCTTTGCGCCCGGCGGAAACATTCTTGGAGACGGCTCGATGCTGTATGTCAGCAGGGGCACGGGCACATGGGGGCCTCCGTTTCGCGTGTTCGCCCGCCCGGAAGTAACGTTAATTGAGGTCCGTCCGGCGGCGCGTTGACAGGCAAATGCTCCTTGGCGTACGGCTTGACTTGCAACAAACAACCGGTTCCATACGCGACCGCCGCCAACCGTCCATTGCAGGTGCAAAATCCCTTGCTAATGTAGGATGAATGTGATTTAGTAGGGCTAGCGTAAGGATACGGACTCGTCGGTCGATCTCGCGAAGGAGCAGATCAATGCGCACGGATGTCAAGATTGGCGTGACGGCCATCCTGGTCGTCAGCGTCGGGGTACTGCTTTACTTCGTTCTCAACACCGGAAATGGCGCAAGCGACTCGCAGCCAGGTCCGGAATCAACCCCTCCTGTCGGGCCGTTCAACACACCGGAGCGCCCGCGGTCGCCGTTGATTCCAACGATCAAGCCGCCCGCCGCCGAGGTTGAGCGCGACGTTGATGTGGATGTTGCTTCCAACAATCGCCCCTCCGGCGAAGTGGAGGTTACAGAGGTTCGCAGACCGCCCGTGCTGAATTTGGGACCGTCGACCCGGCCGGCGAATCCGCTGTCTCGGCCTGCGGTTGAAGCCAGGCCGCCGATCATCACCCCGCCGGTTATCAGCCCGCCGGCAGCGACTGTCGCGGCATCGACCACTGCCGAGCCGGGCAAAGTCTTCACCGACACCGACGGCAAACGATACTACGTTGTGAAGCAGGGTGATAAGGGCCTGTGGGCTGTCGCCGAGGAAGCTTACAACGACGGCAGAAAATGGCACCTTTTGGCGCAGGCGAATCCAGAGGCTGCCCGAAGCGTGCTTCGTCCGGGCCAGAAGATCCTGCTGCCCGATGCGCCTGTCGAGACAGCGGCAAGACCAGTTGTTTCGAGCGGGGGATCGGGCATGACCGCCGGTCAGAAGATTTACATCGTTAAGTCGGGCGATCTTGGATATGAGACCATCGCCCGGCGTGAATATGGCGTCGGCACGCTTTGGCCGGCGATAGCTAGGGCAAACCCCAGTGTAGATTCCAGCAGGCTTCGCATCGGCCAGGAGATAGTGCTGCCTTCCATTGAAGAAGCTCGTCGCATGCTTGGGTTAAGCGGAGCGGAAAGCAGCGCGGGCCCGGCGGCTTCATCGAGCGTTACCACCCGCCCCGCGTCGGCGGGTGCGCCGACGGCTTCGCCGTCGCCATCGCCGTCCTCGCCTTCGCGCCGCGCGTGGGACTAACCAGTCCGGTCAGCGCCGCCGGCGGCACGCCGCCTTGCACAACGCGCGTGCCAGGTAATATGATTGGGTCTTGAGGTTCGGCGAAATTAGCCGGCTCGCATGCCGGCTGCAGTCGCATAGATATCGAGCGCCCGCGGCATCCTGGAGGTCATCATGCACCGTTATCTCATTGCATCCCTTTCGCTTCTTGCATTAATGGCCGTCAGTTGCCGCGATAAGAAGGAAGTCACCGTCACCATCGACGAGGCCGAGATGCTGCCTCACCTGCCTCACGTGGCAAACACGGTTTCGCAGTATGCGGTGCTCGAAGGCGGCGAGATGGTCCCCGTGCAGGGCTATGGCGTGGTAATCGGCCTTGGTCAGAATGGAGCCAGAGAGGTTCCCGCACATTTGAGCGATTATCTCACGAACTACCTGGCAAAGCAGGGCATAGGCTCGGCGACCAAGGGCCTGGGCTCGCTGTCGCCGCTGCGGATGCTTCAGGATCCCGATACGGCGGTTGTGTTGATGGGCGGCGCGATACCCTTCGGATCGCCAAGCGGCAAGTCGTTCGACGTGAGCGTGACGGCGATGCCCAACACGCAGGTTCGCAGCCTTCAGGGAGGATATCTGCTTCCCGGCGAGCTTCGGTTGTCGTGGATGGGCCAGGCGACGCCCGGCGGGCCCACGTTTCCGCTGGCGGAGGCCGCGGGCCCGGTGTTCGTCAACCCGTTCATCGATCCTTCGAACGAGGAGGACCTTGTCAGATGGCGAGAAGGAAAGATCATCGGCGGCGGCAAGGTGCTTAAGGACCAGCCGCTGCGCATCGTGCTTCGCCGCCCGGACTATGCACGAGCCGACCTCATCCGCCGGCGGATCAATGATACTTTCCCCACCATAAAGAAGGTGGCCGACGCCAAGAACAACACCACCATCGAGTTGAACATCCCACCAAGCTGGCGCGGCGACTACGAGCACTTCCTTGGTCTGGTGATGCACATTTCGCTGGTCAGCGGCGCCGAGTGGGAGCGGCACGCCAAAACCGTCATCGAAGCGATGGAACTGCCCGAGGCCTCGCACAACAGTCTGTCGCTGATTCTTGAAGCCATGGGCAGGCAAGTTATTCCGATGCTCCGCTCGTTGTACAGCTCGCGCAACTCGAGCGCGGCGTTCTACGCCGCCAGGGCGGGCGCGAGGCTCAAGGACGATATGAGCGCGCAGGTGCTGGTGAGATTTGCGCAGGCCCCTTCGCCGCTTCAGGTGAAGGCCATTGAAGAACTGGGCAGGAACCATTACCTGCTTGTGCCCCCGCAGGTGCTTGCGGATCTTGTAAACGACGAAAACAGCAGCGTAAGAATCGCCGCCTACGAGGCAATGCTCCAGCGGGGCGACAGGTCGCTCGTCCGCCGTATAAGAATAGACGATTATGTCACTCTGGATGTTGTCACCAGCCAGCGAAGCTACGTTATCTACGCCACGCAAAGCAACGAGGCCAAGATAGTGCTGTTCGGAAAGGACATGGAGGTGTCCCGCCCGATATTCTTCCGCGGCCTGGACAACATGCTGACCGTCAGGGCGACCGAGGGCGAGGAGCTTTCGGTGTTCCGGAGGCTTCCCGACGGGCGGTTCAGCGACCTGGTGAAGTGCGAGCCGAAGGTCGAGTCGCTCGTTCGGCTGCTGGCGGCCCGCCCGGACGCCAAGCCCGAGGGCGGCATCAACTTTAGCATGGGCCTGACCTACGGGCAGGTGCTGGCCGTGCTGTACCGCATGTGCGAGAACAACGACATTCGGGCGAGATTCGTCTTGCAACCGGCCCCGTATGAAATGAAAATCTACAAGGGAGAGGCCCTCGAGGGAAGGCCGGACGCACCCGGAATGTAGCGGCGCCCGCCGGGAGCGCAGTATGGACGCGAATAAATGCGTTAAGGAAGACGCCTGACAATGAAACTCAAGAAGCTTGTCGTTGCGGGATTCAAAAGTTTCGCCGACCGCACTGAATTTGACTTTGACGACGGGATAAGCTGCATTGTCGGGCCCAACGGCTGCGGCAAAAGCAACGTTGTCGACGCCTTTAAGTGGGTTCTCGGCGAGCAATCGGCAAAGAGCCTTCGCGGCTCGGAGATGATGGACGTCATCTTCAACGGCTCGTCGAGCCGGCGCGCGTCGGGCCTGGCCGAAGTAAGCCTTGTCTTCGACAACTCCAGCGGCGCTCTTCAGCTTGCCTCGCTTGGCGAAGAGGCCGCGGGGGGCCTGATCACCGTCACGCGGCGGCTTTATCGCAGCGGACAAAGCGAATACCTGATCAACAAGACCCCCTCGCGCCTCAGGGACATCCGCGAGATGTTCATGGACACCGGCGTTGGCATCGACGCATACAGTGTGATCGAACAGGGGCGGGTCGAGTCGTTCCTCCAGGCGTCTCAGGACGACCGAAGGGCCATCTTCGACGAGGCCGCCGGAATCAGCAAATACAAGGCCCGAAAGAAAGAGGCGATTCGCAAACTCGAACGCGTCGAGCAGAACCTGCTTCGCGTAACCGATGTGCTGGGCGAGGTGCAAAAGAGGCTCAGGTCCATCAAATACCAGGCCGGCAAGGCCAGAAGCTACCAGGAGTATTCCGAGCAGCTCAAAGAGCTTCGACTTCTGTTCTTCCAGGCGCAGTACCACACGATGCAGGCCCAGCGGGTGGACCTTCAGACCCGCCTCAACACCGGCGCCGACAGGCTTTCTTCGGTCTCAACCGGCATCGACCACCTGGAGTCCGCGCGCAGCGCTGCCGAGGTGGAGGCGGTGGATCTTGAGCGAAGCGCGCGCGAGGTGCAGGGCAAGGTCGCCCAGATCAGCAGCCAGATAACCGCAAGGCAGGAGCGGGCCCAACTGCTGACATCCAGGCTCAAGGAGCTTGGCGAACAGATCGTGCAGGCAGCCGCCCGATGCGAAGAGCTTGAGGCCAAGGCGCAAACCTTCGAGACCGAATTCAACGCCAGAAACGCCGAGCTGGCCGAGATCGACGCGATGTCCCAGGAGCTTGGCGTCAAGGTTGAAGCACTTCGCGGCGAACACGCCGCCAGGCAGTCGTCCATCACCGAGTTGTGCGATAACCTTGAGGATGAGAAGGCTGGGACGATAGACATCCTTCGCCGGATGTCGCAGCTGCACAACGAGATTCACACCTGCGGCATCCGCCGCGAGAACCTCGCCGGGCAGCGGACCAGACTGACGGGAAGATCGGCTGAAATAGAGAAAGCGCTCGAGGCCCTGTTGATCGAGAAGTCGGCGCGCCAGTCGAAGATGAGCGAGATACAGGCGGTGCTGGCCGAATCTCAGGCCCGGCTGGAACAGACGCGCCAGGCCAACAAGGAGCTTATCGCAGGCGAGCAGGCCGCCCAGCGCGAGCTGTCTGAACTGCGCGAGAAGCGCAGCAGCCTCAAGGGCAGGCGCGACACGCTGCGCGAAATGCAGTCGCGCCGCGAGGGCGTCGGCGAGGGCGTCAAGAAGGTGCTGGAGGCGGCGTCCAAGGGCGCCCTCAAGGGCCTGCGGGGCATGCTGGGCGACTTCGTCCAGAGCGACCTGGAGCATTCGGCGCTGGTCGAGGCGGCTATGGCCGGCATGGACCAGTATATAGTCGTGGATGCGTACGAAGATCTGACCGCTTGCGCGGGCGAAATTCAGAAGATTCTCGCCGGCAGGGGCGGCCTCGAACTGCTGTGCCTCGACCGCATGGCCGGCGGCTTCATACAGGACTTCGATGCGTCAACCTGCGAAGGCGTTATCGCCCGCGTCATGGACTGGATGAAATTTGAGCCCGTCATAGCGCCAACGATGTGGCGGCTGTACGGAAAGACGTTCGTCACAGCCGATCTCGAATCGGCGGCCCGCGCCTCCGACAGGGCGCCCAGGGGCTCGCGGTTCGTCACGCTCGGCGGCGAGGTGCTTGAAAGTGACGGCAGGGTGAGGCTTGGCGCAGGCAAGAAGGCCTCGGGCGTCATCACCAGGCGAAGCGAGATCAGCGAGCTTGAGGACAAGCTTCGCGGGCTTGACGAGCAGATCGAGCAGTTGCAGCAGCGTTGCAGCACAATGCACGGCGAACGCGAGCACCTTGAGAACCTTCAGCAAAAACTGCGCACGGCGGTCTACGAAGCCAGCACCGAGCGAGTTGAGTGCGAAGGCGGGCTCGGACGCGCCAACGATCAGATCGCCAGGCTTCAGCGAGAGCAGCCGGTCGTCATGCAGGATCTCAAGAATCTTGCGGATCAGATCGAGCAGACCCTCGTCAACGAGGATCAGGCCAAGCAGAAGGCCCAGGAGCTTGAGCGACTTTATAACGAGCGGCAGGGCGAGGTGCGCCGCCTTGAAGAGGCCATCGCAGCAGCCCGAGCGGGAATCGAGCAGCTTTCGGCCTCGCTGACCGAGGCGAAGGTTGCGCAGGCGCAGTGCCAGCAGAAGCGGCTGTCGCTTAAGGAAACCATCAACTCGCTGACCCGTCAGCGCGAGGCCATGCTGCGGGATGTGGAAGCGGGCAGAAACCAGATCGCTCTCAACCGCACACGGTGCGACGAGGCGAAGGCCGCCATCGAAACCGCCAACGCCGAAGTTGAGCAGCTTTACTCAGAGAAGCAGGCGCTGGATACCGAGTCTGCCGACATCGAGGAATCACGCAAGGGGCTAAGCGACAAGCTGGACGAAATTCGCAAAGCGCTCACCGCCAAGCGCTCGGAGCATGACGAGGCGTCCAAGGCGCACAACGCCCTTCGCATTGAGCTTGGCGAGGCCGACGTGCGAATCGAGAACCTCATCGCCCGCGCCGCGGACGAGATGCAGATTGATCTTGTCGAACGCCACGCGGGTTACCAGCACGACGAGCAGCGCGACTGGGCTGCCGTGGAAGAGGAGATCAAGGATCTCAAGGGAAAGATCGAGCGCCTGGGCAACGTGAACCTCGAAGCCATCGCCGAGCAGGAGGAGCTGGTCAAACGTGAAGAGTTCCTCAGCACGCAGTTGCAGGACGTGCAGGCGTCGCAGCGGCAGTTGGACGATCTTATCAAGCGAATCAACAAGGAAAGCCGCGAGCTGTTCCTCCAGACGTTCGAAGCGGTCCGGGCGAATTTCCAGGAATTGTTCCGCAAGCTCTTCGGCGGCGGCAGGGCGGACATGTTCCTGCTTAACGAGGACGACGTGCTCGAAAGCGGCATAGAGATTGTCGCCCGCCCGCCGGGCAAGGAACTGCGAAGCATATCGCTGCTTAGCGGCGGCGAAAAGACAATGACCGCGCTGGCGCTTCTGTTCAGCATCTTCCGCAGCAAGCCCAGCCCGTTCTGCTTGCTTGACGAAGTCGACGCCGCCCTCGACGAGGCCAATAACGAGAGGTTCAACAACCTTGTCGGCGAATTCGTCGGCACCAGCCAGTTCCTCGTTATAAGCCACTCCAAGCGCACCATGAGCATGGCCAGCGTGCTGTACGGCGTCACAATGCAGGAACCCGGCGTTTCCAAGAGAATCAGCGTTCGCTTTGAAGACTCCGGCAAGAAGCTCGACGAACAGCTCACGCCAATCGGCGCGTAGGGCGATAATTAGCCAAGTTTAGCTTTGACAAGCCTGATCAACTGAGTAGTATCGATAATACTGCGACTGTAGTGTAATGGGAAATATCAGTGCTTCTGCGCGGTGATTAACGCAAGATCCGCGGCATAGATGGAGCCCGAAAGGATTGGAACTGGATGTTTATAGATATTCATGTGCACACACGATATGCGGACATGATGCCCACGCGCCCCAACGGAACCATGCCTTACACCACTCCGGAGCAGCTCATTGAAAGGTACGACGCCATCGGCGTTGAAAAGGCGGTCCTGCTGCCGGGCATAGGACCCGAATGCGCGATAGTCCCTCAATCGAATGAGGAGATTGTGCGCATCGCCCGGCAATACGAAGGAAGGTTCATCCCCTTCTGCAACATTGATCCGCGATCAATGACGAATTCCAGCGACGCGCCGCTGGGGCATCTGCTTGAGCACTACAAAAAGCTCGGCTGCAAGGGCCTTGGCGAGGTCTGCACCAATCTTCCCATAAGCGACCCGCGGGTACAGAACCTCTTCAAATGCTGCCAGGATACCGACATGCCGCTGACGTTCCACCTTGCCGCCCAGATCGGCGGAATCTACGGCCTATATGACGAGCCGGGCCTGCCCCAGCTCGAACTGGCGCTTCAGAAGTTCCCGAAGCTCAAATTCTTCGGGCACTCGCAGACTTTCTGGGCGGAAATGGGCGTGCTTGAAACCCCGGCAGACCGATACGGATACCCGCAAAACCCGATAGACGTCGAAGGCGTGGTGCCCAAGTTCTTCCGCAGGTACTCGAATCTATACGGCGACCTGTCCGCCGGCAGCGGCTGCAACGCCATCAAACGCGACCGCAAGTATGGCGTGAAATTCCTCAACGAGTTCCAGGACCGTCTGTTCTTCGGCACCGACATCTGTGCTCCGACCACACCGACGCCGCTGGTGGACTATCTGCTTGAACTGAAGAACGCCGGGGAGATATCGCAGACCGTTTTTGACAAGATCGCCAGGGGCAACGCCATTCGCATTCTTGGCCTCTAGGAGGCATAAGGCTCATGAAAGCATATGTAATGACTGATCTGGAGGGCGTCGCGGGCGTGGTGAGCTTTGAGTCGCAGGCATACCCCGAAGGCAAGTACTACGAACAGGCCAAGTTGCTGCTGACCGCCGAGATTAACGCAGCCGTTGACGGTCTGCTCGAAGCCGGGGTTGACGATGTGCTCGTCATGGACGGCCACGGGCCCGGCGCCGTTTCATTTGAGAATCTTCACCCCGAGGCGAAACTGATGCACGGGCGTCCGCTGGCGTCTGCGTCGGTCCGCGATGCGGCGACAAAGGATTACGACTTCTCCATAATGATCGGCCAGCATGCCATGGCCGGCGTTGAAGACGGCAACCTCAACCACACGCAGGCGTCCAGGGCGGTGGATCGCTATACGCTCAACGGAAAGCCTATTGGCGAGATTGCCCAGTTTGCGCTGCATTGTGGTTCGTTCGGCATGCCGTTGATATGGTTGACCGGCGACGAGGCCGCGTGCGCCGAAGCCCGCGAGTTGATCCCCGGCATAACCACCACCGCCGTAAAGAAGGGCCTCAGCCGGAACAGCGCAATCTCGCTGTCGGCGAAGAAATCGCACCAGCTTATCCGCCAGGACGCCGTTACAGCCGTGCAAAACCACAAGAAGAACCCGATCCAGCCGCTGGTCTGGCCTGGGCCGTTCGTGCTGGAAAAGCGGTTCTTTCATTCGCACTTCAAAGACGGTTACGCCACGAATCCCGCCGCGGAGATCATCGACTCCCAAACCGTCCGCATTCGCGGCGATAGCATCCGCGACGTGATCTACTTCTGACATCCCAGCGAGTTCTGACTCATGTCGCCATCGCCCGCCGAATCAGCATGCATGCGATTGCTGAGCAAGTTTAGGCATTGCTGCTTGGTGAAACGGGTACGCTGCTGCTGGGCGAAGGAGAAGCCAGGGTGCTGAGCGAAGTCGAAGCACAATGAGGCCGCGTCTGCGAAGACGCGGAATCCCAACATAGGCAAGGAAGGCAAATCATGACCCACTAGCTTCAATGAGGCCGCGTCTGCGAAGACGCGGAATCGCGGTGACCAGCATCATTCGGGCGATCCACTTTCCCGGCTTCAATGAGGCCGCGTCTGCGAAGACGCGGAATCGACAACCTGGCCGGGCTTACGGGCAACGTCATATTGCTTCAATGAGGCCGCGTCTGCGAAGACGCGGAATCCCGGAAGTCCGGGACGATATCGACCTTGCTCATCTTCGCTTCAATGAGGCCGCGTCTGCGAAGACGCGGAATCGACCCCGACCGCCACGTTTACGGTATGGCCAACGACGCTTCAATGAGGCCGCGTCTGCGAAGACGCGGAATCCATGCGTGCTCAGTAGCCATCGCTTCCGGCTGCAACGCTTCAATGAGGCCGCGTCTGCGAAGACGCGGAATCCTGGCGTTGGCTTCATTTGTCCCCCTTGTCAATGCTGGCTTCAATGAGGCCGCGTCTGCGAAGACGCGGAATCTGCGATTACCGGCGTCGCACAGTGGGGCGCGTCGGAGCTTCAATGAGGCCGCGTCTGCGAAGACGCGGAATCCAGTTTCATCAGACTGCCAAGGCATACATCTTGTATCGGCTTCAATGAGGCCGCGTCTGCGAAGACGCGGAATCAGTTTGTCGGGGGATGC
>JAAYCO010000090.1 GCA_012729725.1 Planctomycetota bacterium | reverse complement strand
GAATGTGGCTGTTTGACAACTGAATAGGGGAAAAACAAAAGTTAGCGTAAGGCTAAGCGGGTTCGTCCCGCGCGCTGACGGCGGCGGAAGTACGCCAAGGTGGATGCAGCCTCACATGCATCCATCTCCGCCGCCGCCGGCGCAGCCTGCGCTTGTTTTCAGTATGTCGAGGGTCGCTATTCCCTCAGATCAGCGTCGATGAACTCGCGGTACGCCTTGATGAGCCGGCGCGTGATGTCGCCAACCTTGCCATTGCCGACAAGGGCGTCGTCGATCCTGGTCACAGGGCACACCTCGGCAGCGGTTCCCGTGAGGAAGCACTCATCCGCC
The DNA here is from genome assembly GCA_012729725.1 of Planctomycetota bacterium. Classification (GTDB taxonomy): domain Bacteria; phylum Planctomycetota; class Phycisphaerae; order SM23-33; family SM23-33; genus JAAYCO01. Next base: position 22,145 of record JAAYCO010000090.1, on the reverse strand, counting down.
TCGTTGAGATCCTGCCGGGTGACGGTTGATTCCTTCAGCGGAATGCCAAGCTTTTTGCTCAGCTCGATGACGATCGACCGCGTTATGCCGACCAGAATGCCGGCGCTTGGCGGCGGCGTTATGACCGTGCCGTTCTTGACAATGAAGACATTGTCACCCGTAGCCTCGGCCACGTCGCCATGCTCGTTCAGCATGATGGCTTCGCTGACGCCGGCGTCCACCGATTCGATCTTCGCCAGTATGTTGTTGAGGTAGTTGAGGCTTTTGACGCTCGGATCAACCATCCGCGCAGAGGTGCGAATGGTCTTGGCGACAATTACGGCCATGCCGTCGGTGTACATTTCCTTGGGATACAACTGGATGTCGTCGTAGATGACGATCACGCTTGGCTTGGAGCACTTGAACGGGCTTAAGCCCAGTGTGCCTTCGCCCCTGGTGACCACCAGGCGAATGTAAGCGTAGGCGGCGTTATTGGCCTTGATGGTTTCGACCATCGCCTCGTGCAGTTCCTGCTTTGGATAGGGAATCGCCAGCCGAATCTGTTTCGCCGAGACGTACAGCCGATCAAGATGGGCCTGGGAATGAAACACCCTGCCGTTGTAGACGCGTATGCCTTCAAACACGCCGTCGCCGTATAGCAGCCCGTGATCAAAGACATTCACGACGGCATGTGCTCGATCGACAAGCCTGCCGTTCAACCAGATTTTCATCACACGACTCCTGCAATATCGCCTGTAAAAAGCCAGACCGGTTATTCTACGCGAATTCTGCGATGCGGGCAACGACCGTTGCGGGGCAGAACGAAATCACCAGACGATATCGCCGGCGTCGAAAACCGGGCCGTCGGTGCAGCAGAGCTTGTATTCCCATCCCTGTTCGTTTGTCGTTTTCATCTTGCAGACGCACGACTGGCATGTGCCCACGCCGCAGGCCATGTGCCGCTCGAGGGCCAGTTGGCATTGGTATCCGCGCTTAAGGCAGAAGCCCGCGATATTGCGCATCATCGGTTCCGGGCCGCAGCAGTAGACTGCAAGGTCGCCCCCCGCGGGTCGCACGCTGTCGGTCCAAATCTCGAATGCTTCGCTCACCAGGCCGTGATAGCCGAACGAGCCATCGTCGGTCGCAATGACGGTCTTGGCGCCCACCGCGGCGAATTCCTCCGCGCACATTCCCGGCGTGCCCCTGACGCACGGCTGCGATCCCTCAATGATTTTGAGCGGAAGCAGGTTCCTGGCGCGGATACCGCAGAACGCAACGACCTGGCGATTCGCCTCAGCCAGCGCCTGCGCGAGATAGATCATGGGCGGTATGCCAACTCCTCCACCGATTAATGCCGCCAGCGGCTTGGAATGATCGATGGCGAAGGCGTTTCCCAGCGGCCCCATAAGGCCAAGCTTCGTGCCCTGTCTGGCGGAAGACAACCAATGCGTGCCGGTTCCGATCGTGCGATAGATCAGGTCCAGTTCAACCAGGCCCTGCACGTCGCGCCTGCCGGCGAGGCTTATGGGCCGGCGAAGGAGGGGTTCCTTGTCCACGAGTTCCGGTTGGTGCAGGCGGGGCAAGGCGCCTTGCGGCCAATCCACCTCGTTAATGCCCTTCTGCTCGCCCATGTGGCGGCACTGCAACTGAATGAACTGCCCCGGCCTGCAAGGCGGAAAAGAGCCCAGCCTGAGCACCAGCCTGTAATGCTGGTCGCATATCGGACGGTTGCTTGCAACCTCCGCAACGAACAATCCTCTGGGCGCGCCGGTTTTGTGCATTCGAGTATCCTACGGAAGCGGCAGCGATTGTTCAACTCAGCGCAATGCAATGTTGCGCCGAAACGAAATGTGACACATCCCCGGCCGCGATGCCGGGGCAGGCTACCTATAATGCCTCAAGCAGACGCGGCCCTGCGTCCACTATCAGGAGAACACTATGCTATCATTGCAAAAAGTCCTTGCGGCAGTTGCATGCATTGCGATTTGCATTCCGGCGGCGGCGCAGGCGCCTTCAGGCGGCCAACGCCCGCTTGAGAATCAGATGCCCGCGGGGGCTATGGGGTTCCTTGTAGTCGACAATGTCCGTGCAACGATGGACAAGGCGCACGCTTATCTGCGAGACATCGGCCTGGCGCAAATGCTGCTGCCGCCCGACGCCGACCTCGTTGAATCGCTCAAGGGCTCATCCCAGTTAGGCGAAGGGTTCAACCCTGACGGCTCGTTCGGCATTGTCCTGCTGAATCCCGAGCCGCTTGGCATAGACGTAGAGCAGTTGGCCCGGGCGGACGAAACCGGACAGGAGCCCAAGCTTCCGTTCGTCATGTACATCCCAGGCTCCGGCGTGCGCGAAGTCTTTCCTTCTCATCCCATCGAGATGGAAGGCCGATTCCAGCGAGTGCAGTTCCCCGCCGGGCCGATGTACGCCACCCACAGCGGCGGCCACGTGATGATCAGCCCAATGCCGGAGGCGCTCGAAGCCGCGGTGAACTCCACTTCGGGGACCTCGGCTCTGGACGACCAGCAGGCGCAGCGTTTTCGAGAGGCTGACGCGGGCGTCTTCATTAACTTCGAGGTCGCCGGTCCGGTGATCATAAAGATGTTGGACAGCAAGCAGCGGCAACTCGAAGCCCAGCCCCCCGACCAGCTTGACGAGGGCGAACAAACCATGCTTCGCGTCTTTGAGTTCTACAAGCGGATCATTCCGCAGATGCAGGACGTGCAGTTGCTGGCCCGCTTCGCGCCGGAATCGCTGAGGTTCGACGAGTTCGCGCGGTTCAAGCCCCAGAGCGAACTGGGCAGGATGGTCGCCAGCGCCAAGCCGGGCGAGTCGCTGCCACTGGATCGGCTGGTGAACATCTCCTACGCCATGGCGATGGGCGCTTCATCGGGCGAGGGAAGCGGAGAGCTTTCCGGCGAATGGATAGACAGCATGCTCGCCAATGTGCCCGACGTCAGCGAGGCCACGCGCAGGCGAATGCGCGACAACCTGATGGAGCTTGGCGAGCAAGTGCGAGAATGGCAATTTGTTGTCGGGCAAGCCCCTCCCGGAGCCGGCATTCTTGGCATGTCGCTTGTGATGCAGGTGAGGGACCCGGCCAAGGCCAGGGAGATTCTTGCGGACATCGCCGACACCTTGCAGGAGGGAATGAACCAAAGCGACGACGAGAATTTCAGGAACGTCACGATCACGCACAACGCCAACTCCGTCCAAGTTGCCGGAGTACAGGCTGACGTTGTTGAGGTGAATCACCCGGCGATATCCGAGCCGGACATGCAGGGCCACATCTCCCTGGTGCTGGGCGAAGAGCGGGTGCGGGTGCTCATCATGCCCGCGGGCGACAACCGCCTGGTGCTTACGCTGGGCGGAGCGCAGGAATACGCCTCCGCCGCCCTCGAGGCGGCAAGACAGGGCAGCGGCGATATTCCACAGGACGACGACGTTCAGGCGGTAATGAAAGACATGCCCTCGAAGCCCACTTCAGTTTTCCTTCTCAACGGGGCCAACATGTGGCGCCTTTCGGCGCGCCTCCAGCAGAGCGAGGGCGAAGACGCCCAGCAGATGCCGCAGATGATTCAGACCAACCGCCCGCTTGCCATCGCGGCTGCCACGCAGGACAGCACCATCCACGCGGCAATGTCTATTCCCAACGTGCTTGTCCGCGAGATGATCCAGGCGGCGTTAGGCATGGCGGCCCCGCCGGCGCGGGAACCCGCCACACAGGACACTGGCGCGGAGGCATTTTAGAGATTACTTGCCGTTGGGCGCCGAGCGTTCTTCAACAAGGCGCTGCACGCGAAGCAGATTGATCTTGCGCTCGTTGGCGTCAAGCACGTCGAACTTCGCGCCGTGACTGGTCAACGATTCGCCAATACCGGGAATGTAGCCCAGCTCGCTGAAGACGAACCCGGCCACGGTGTCGTAATCTTCTTCCTCCGGAATTCCGAGGTTCATGGCGTCATTCAGGTCGTCGATGTACATCCTGCCGTCAACCTCGGCGGAGTTTTCGTCCAACCGGCGCATCAGGGCGGGCTCGGGCCGGTCGTATTCGTCGGCTATGTCGCCGACGATTTCCTCCAGAACGTCCTCGATACTGACAAGCCCCGCGGTGCCGCCGTACTCGTCCAGCACCACCGCTATGTGAACCTTGCGGGCCTTGAATTCCCGAAGCAGGTCGTCCAGCGGCTTGGTCTGGGGAACGAAGAACGGCTTTCGCAGCATGGCGCGAAGGTCGACGTTCTCGTTTCGTCCCACGTGCTGAAGAAGATCCTTGGCGTAAAGGATGCCGATTATGTTGTCCAGCGTTCCTTCGTATATTGGCACGCGGCTGTGCCCCGCGACCGATATCCTGTGGCCCGCCTGTTGCCACGGCGTGTCCGCCGAAATGGCGAAGATGTCGGTTCTGGGCGTCATGATCTCGCCGCAGCGGGTGTCGCCGAATTCCATGACGGACTCGATCATCTCGACTTCTTCAGGCTCGACGGCGCCTTCTGCCTGCCCCTCTTCAACGGCCTGGATGATTTCCTGCTTGAGACTCTCGCCGTTGGAAACTGGCGCATCGGGCACGCCCGAAAGCCTTCGCACCGGAACCTCAAATGAGGCCATTGCAGCCACGATCGGATAAAGCAAGTACCTTACCACCAGCAGGATAGGCGTTATGGCTGCGAGGATCTTCTCGCCAGAGTGAGACGCCCACGCGGCGGGTATGGCCACCTGCATCACGGCGATGATCGCACCCGAGATTGCCAGGGCCCACCCTACGTCAGCCCAGCCGAAATCGCCCGCGCCAAGAAGAAACAACATGAATACCACCAGCAGCAGGTTGCACATTGAGCGGCAGAATGAAGCCAGAAGACGCAGGTCTTGCAGGTGCATGTCCAGTTGTTCGAGCCGTCGAGCGGGCTTGCCTTCAAATGCATCTTCAAGCTGTCCGCGCCGGAAAGAGCGAAGCGAAATGGCCGCCAGGGCAAAAAAACTTCCGAGGATCGCACATATCGGTACGACCCAGTAGAGAACCTTCACTGTGTTTGTAAGCTCCGTCAAATCATCGCCCATCGTAAGCTATGTGCGCCACGGCGGCGGCGGATGGGCGTTACGCCGCCAGGTAGATGCCGCGGGGCAGGTACATAATAACTTGATCCCGCGCCGGCACAAGTTATTTACGATTGCCACCGGCCGCTGGACGAGTCGCTCTCACCATCAAGCCCGCCCCGGCCGAAGGCGCCGCAGGCTCTTGGTCGAGCCCCAATGGCTGACATCAACCACGATGGCGATGATGAACAGGACTATCCACCAGCCGTGCAGGCCTCCGGAGTTCAGCACCGCCGCCATGTACGCCAGCGTGGCGTAAGGCAGAAAAAGGAAGCCAAGCAGCGGAATGAGCCACGAGCCAAAGGCCCTGCCGAACCAGTCCGTCAGAAGCCAGATGAAGAACATCACCACGCGCGGGAGCAGCAGAGCCAGGATGACAAGCACGCAGCCCATAGGTTCTCCGAAACATTATAGATGGCGAATGGCAGGAATTTGCTTGACGAATCGGTTTTCGCACATATCATCTAGGCTTGGAGGCCCGGCGAAAGCCGGGAAGCGCCCGTCCGCAAGGAGCCTGCGGCAGGCGCTAGCCCAAGGGGCGGAGAGAAGCTCACCTCTCTTGCAGCAGCCGCTCATGCTGCCGACCGTCGTGCATTTGCCGGCGGAGGTTACAGCGGCCTGGCCGCATACTGAAAATAGTGAGGGTCCCATGAGCAAGCACAGTTTCAAGCTGCGCGCGGTTGCGGTCTGCATCCTGGTTCTGGCAGGCGTCGTTCTGCCCCAGCCCGCAGGGGCAGCCGTGGGTCTGTATGATATCCCAGAGCAGTACCTTGCCTCGCCCGTTGACGATACCGGCGCCTTCAGCGGATGGGCTTACGCATCATATCTTTCGGTGATGAACTACAGGCTCAAGCAGGGATGGACCACCCCCCTGCTAAACGTGGATGACCTGGTGTTCAATCACGGCTTCGAGTACGGGCCCAATGACGGCGGGCAGTGGTACATGAGCACCGCCTACATGAGCCGCCTGTCGGGTCCGCTGACGGCTATCACGGGCCAGCGGGATCTGTTCCTGACGGGTTCGATAGTCTACGAAGGCCAGGCTGCGATGAAGGCCGCGGTTGAATCAGACACTGCCTTATACGTGGACGTTTATGACCAGTACGGCCATTATGCCGATACCGCAACCATCGTCGGCTATGACGACTCAATTACCTCGTGGAAGATTCGGTCCCAAGCGGGCGATTCGTATGTACCCTATGCCCAGTGCGACACATACGGCGTTTCGTTCGAGACTGCCGAGAACAACATCGTGACGGGGGCGTACCAGTACGACTACTTCGGTCAAGTCACTTATATGCAGAGGCCCGCAGGAATCGACACCTTGCATGTCGCGAACAAGTTCCACACTTCCGCCGAAGAGGAACTGGCGGCTGTCGGCTTCTACACCATCGGCGAAAATGTTGGATACGAGCTTCGCATATACGGCTCCCATCTTTTGGGCGGCGCGCCTCAGAATCATCTTCTGACGATGACGGGCACCATTGCCAACGAGGGTTTTCATGTGGTGGACCTGGAGCAGATCATCAACCTGGCTTCGGGTCAGGATTTCATGATCTGGCTTAAACTTGACAACTACCTGTATGCCGTGGACATGCCCGATGAGGACTACTGCGGTTCCGTGTGGGACGGCGAAGGCATGAGCATCTACACCTACACCGGCGACCCATGGTACGTGCTGTCCGATTACTATGACTCGGCGAATTGGTCCATCAAGGCTTACACGATTCCCGAGCCCGGGACCCTGGCGTTGGTGGCGGCGGGCGGCGCTGCCTTGCTGCTGCGGCGAAAGAGAATCAGGCTGAGATAACGGCCAGGTTGTCTTGTGGCCGGCGCGCGTGTAGACTCTGGGCATGCAGCGAGTCAGGGTGAAAATCGAAGGCCTGCGCGATGCCATGACAGCCTTGCGCATCGCGCAGATGGGCGCCGACGCCATCGGGCTGGTTTTTGCCGAATCGCCCAGATGGGTTTCACCCCAGCAGGCCAGAGCCATAGTGGACGTTCTTCCGCCGTGGGTGGCCACCATCGGGGTGTTCGTTAACGCCGACGCCGACACCATCAACCGCGTGGTGGACAGGACGCGGATAACCTGCGTTCAGCTTCACGGCGATGAGCCGCCCCAGATCGTCGGCGACATAAAAGTTCCCTGCATCAAGGCCTTCAGGGTGCGTGACGCGGGCTGGCTGGGGGAGGTTCGCCGGTGGCTTGACGGCGTCGCCTTCCGAACGAATCTCGCAGCGATTCTGTTGGACGCATACACGCCGGCAGTTCGCGGCGGCAGCGGCAAGAGGTTCGACTGGGACGTCATTGCCGACGCCCGCTCGTCGGGCGCGATGACCGGCATCGACCCGATCATCCTTGCCGGCGGCCTGGATGCATCGTGCGTCCAGGCGGCAATCGAAACCGTCAAGCCCTGGGCGGTGGACGTCGCCAGCGGCGTCGAAAAATCGCCCGGCGTGAAAGACCTTTCCAAAGTTGCCGACTTTATTCGAGCCACACGCGAGGGCGACGAGCTCAAAAGCGAGTTCTGGCTCTAAAAACCCGCCATATTCTTCATTTCCAGCGGCGTCATTACCGGCAAGTCCGATATAGGCATCCTAGAATTGCTTAGGTGGAATAGGGAGCCGGCCATGAAAACTGATCAGTTCCTTAAACAGCATGGGATACCGTTCTCGACGCACGAGCATCTGCCTGCGTACACGGCGCAGGAGGTCGCCGCCGAGGAGCACATAAGCGGCAACCGCGTGGCGAAGACCGTTGTGGTTCGAGCGGGCGAGCAGTACGCCCTATGCGTATTGCCGGCGAGCTTCAAGCTGGATCTCGAAAAGGTGGCCCAGGCGCTGGGCGTCCGCGAGGCCCTGCTGGCGGATGAGACAGAAATGGCAAAGCTGTTTCCTGACGCGGAGGTCGGCGCGGAAAGCCCCCTGGGCGTTCTGTACGACCTGCCGACGGTTGTTGATGAGCGCCTTGCCGGGCACGACGAGATCATCTTCCAGGCAGAGACGCACCGCCAGGCGATACACATGAAGTTCGACGACTACAGCAGGCTGACCGATCCGATCGTTGCCGATATAGCTGTTCATCTGTAACGATGATGCAGCTATTTTCTGTCGCTTGTGGGTGGCGGGGTCGGGGGTCTGTGCCCAATTGCCTTGCGCGCCGACTCCACCGCCTTCTGCACAACGTGGGGTTGATTGACGTTCATCCACCCTCCGCCGCCGCAGTTGGGGCTGATGGTGAAGAGGATGGTGCCCAGACCCAGCGCGCGTTCGCCCGCACTTTGGGCCACCCGACATTGGCGAACCTGTTCCAGCGGGCACTGGGTAACGGTCAGGCGGATCGTCCCATACACCCACAGCAGCCGGCGATTGGTAAGCACGTAAAGCCTGCCAAGCCATTGAAGCGCCGCCGCCAACACCCTTACCGTGGCCCCAAGCGCGGCGAAGGTGATCACCGAGCCGGTGGGGAACCTGCCCGCCCCCGTCCCGGCGAAATACGCCCCCGCAGCCACCAGCGCGCACACCGCTATAACGGGCCACGACCCCAGAAGCACGAAGTACGGGTGCGGCTTGATGGCGAGTATCACTATCTCGCCGTCGTTGAGCAGGCGCGCGGGGACCATGGCGGCCTCAATGGCCGGTTGGGCCGAGTCGCCCGCGCCGCTCAAGAGCGACCTCCCGATAGTCTGCTGCTGTCCATATATCCCGCCGCCTTGCCTTTGGTCATAGCATCCTATCGGGGCGGCGGGTCATTTTCAATTCATGCGAATCAGCGTTTCGGCGGCGCCGCCTCACGCACCACCGTGCCGTGGGCCTCGCTCAGAATCAGCAGGGCGAATCGCTCCACCGTCTCGATTTCGTCGGTGTTCAGTGAAGCGTAATCGAACCGCCCGCGGTGGTCGGTGTAACCGTCCTTGTAGAACTTCACCGATCCGTCGGCCATTCTGGCGTATGCCTTCACGTACACCTTCGCCAGTCCTGCACCGTCGTCCTGGCGGGTGACGAGCAGGTGGCCAAAGCTTTCGATTACCTGCACCGCCAGCGAATTGGCGTAGCAAGGCAGCGCCTTGGACCGCCCAGCGGCGACCACCTCCACCATTACATTCGAGCTGGTGAACTCCTCCGGCAGCGACAGATCAATAGATCTGGCGTCCGCGGCAAGTGTGAGGGTCTGCGTGGCCCTTGGCTTGATCAGTGCAAACTGCCCGCCGGCCTGCTGCGCGAATGGCTGGCGGCTGAAGAGCAGCTCGACGTCCATCGGGTAGTAGTTCACGCGGACTTCGGCGATGTTCTGGTAATCCAGCCGAAGCCGCCTGCCGTCGATCACAAGGTCGAACGCCGGCTCCTTCGAAGCCCCGGCTGTGTGCCGCTGCGTTCGATCGCCGGAATCAACCGGCGACGTCGCCGTCTGCTGATCAAGCTGCGATGTTATCTCTGCAAAGCGTTTGCGCCAGCGATCGGAAGGATGCTCGGCATACTTGGCGGCTATCCGGCCCGCGCGCTCAAGATCGCCGCGCGCCATCGACAGCCAGGCGTCCACATAATCATACTGAATCTGCTCGCACACGTGTTCTCCAGGTATTCCGTCGAAGAAGCGCATCGCCTCCTCGATGCGGTCCTGAAGCAGCATGTAATACGTCACCGCCAGCCGGTCTTCCTCGAGAAGACAAGGCCGATATGTGAGTATCTTCATGAATCGCTGATACTGGCCGTGCAGGCGATCGTTCAGGATCATCCTTCTGGCGCCCAGCACGTGGGCGCGGGCGTTCACCAGCGGGCTGTATTCCATATGCTGGTATTGCCGCCGCTCGACGGGATCTATCGTCAACAGGACGCTGTCGATGTATGCGCCGCAGGCGGAGACGAAATCGCTGGACTGCTTCAGGAATTCGCGGATTTCCGGCTCGCGATTGTGCTTGATCGAGTACGACCACAGCGTGTTGTGGTATACGTTCCGTTCCCGCAGCAGATCGATGGTCCTGGCGAAGAACGCCTCGTCTTTCATCCGCCATGCGATCATCGCCAGATCCAGTCTGTGGGGGTTGTTCGCCCGCAGGAACGACAGCACGTCCTCGTCGCTGCCGTTCTGGGAGACATAGTCCCAACTGGTCGTATCCAGTTCGCTCAGCTTGTCCACCACGTTGAAGGTGAACGGCTTTGCCGACGCCACATCCGCGCCCATGCAGGCCACGTGAACCGGGTAGTGCGCGTAGAGCCCCTTCATCGGGAAGTAGAAGTAGTATTCAAGGGTCGCGGTGCTGTAAGCGTTGAGCGTCATGTATACCGAGTTGGTCTCCCTGGTTCCCTTCACCGGCATTGCGCCGCGCGGAATTTGGGTGAGCACGTCGAGCTTTCTTGGCCCGGAGGTCGGGTTGGTGACCACGACCTGGCAGCCGTAGACGACGCCGCTGAGGAATTCCTTCGTGACGTACTTGTCCAGCCGCTCGTTGTTCACGTGCGTGTGCCTGTCGGAAGCCCTGAAGAAGTTCTGGCTGACAAGTATCGGCGCATCGCCGTCGGCGCTGGGCTGTGCCGCCTGCGTCCGTTGGTGAAACACGACGGCTGCGCCGGGCACATCAACCACCAGCGCATCGCCTTGGGTCCGCACCGCGGCTGAGGGCGATTCAAAAGGCAGATCAAGCACGGCAAGCGCCAGCATCATCTCTGTGGCGTTGGTCGAGGCTTGCGCCAGGTTGGCGGAAAGGAACGGGCCATCCTGGTGATTGGCGTAGTCCAGCCAAAAAGCGTTAACGCCAACACGAGACGCCACATGTTCTTCAATCGGCAGGCGATAATAATTAGATTCGACCCATTCCTCCGTCTTGTCCAGCCGGAGGTACAACTGCACGGCGTCCGCCCTGAACATCTTGTCAGACAAGCGCTCAGATTCCTCGCTCTTCATGAGCCCTTTTCTGGCCATGGAACCATCCATCGGCGCGTTTAGCTGGCGAGCCATCATCCCCCTGGATGCCGGGGCCGCGGGCGCTGCACGAAGCTCCGGTAAGCCTACAGAGAAGTCAAAGCCGGAGACAACGCCAGATGCCCTATCGAGCCGGCCTATGTTCAGCGCGGTCTCGAACAGCCGGTTAAGCCGATCCTGATCGGGGGCAATAAGGTCGTACATATCCTTTATGTGCGCCCGCATGCCCTCCTGCCGGCGAAGCGCCTTTCCAAGCAGCACGCGCTCGGCGAAGTTCAGTTGAGCAAACCTGTACGGCTCGGCGTAGGCAGACACATCTTCGCCAAGCAGGTACATGTCCATGAACGTCTTGTCCTTCTTGTTCGTCAGGTAGGGCAGGACAGCCGACTTAAAGAACTCAGGATCCTTGTGCGCCAGGAAGAAATGCAGTTCGTGGCTGGCGTACTTTTCGTACAGCGCCCGCTTCTTCGACACGTCGAGCTTGGGCCAGTCCAGCACAAATGCGAATTCGGAAATCGTCTCGTCCTGTTTGAGCGACGTCATCAGCCGGTAGGCCTTGGCGAGGCTGTCGTACACCTCGTACCTGCCGCCGAGATCATCCAGCACAAACCGCCCGCCTGATGGCAGAACCGTAACCTGCCTGGTCTGGGCGAAGCTGCCGGACGGGTCAAGAGCCAGACGATCCAGCCGAAGGTCGGCAAATCGCATCCGGCGGTCCGATTCGACAACCGTGTTGCGGACAACCGTGTGCCGATGGTCCTGGGCCACAACGCGGATGCAGGCATGCGCGCCAAGATCGGCCACCTTTACCAGCACCATGCCGTCATTGTCGGGAACCAGGTTGGCTATTACCGTGGCGCCCTCGCCAAGGAAGTCCAGGTTCGACGGGCTTAACGGCGCCGAGACCATGGGATTTTGGGCGGCTCTGTCCTCCGCAAGGACGGGTCGTGTGGCTTGCGGCACAGGGACATACGCTTCGCCCGCCCCTGCCTCGCGCGTCGCCGTCTGGGTCTTGCGGATCGACCACGGGTTGAGCAGCAGCGACGGCCGATCGAGCATCACGCCGGGGAACTTGGCGGCGAACTTGCGCTCAAGCACGTATCGGTACTCTTCGCCGATGTCGCGCCCGACCTGGTGAATCGCCTCCAACGGCGTCTGGGGGCGATAGGCCGGAACGGGCATGGGCAAAGAACCAAAACTGGCGGCTGCGGAGTAATCAGCAACGTACCGCGAGCCAATAATATGCACCCTGGTAAATTCGTTCGCATTGGTCACTCTTATGCGAAGAACGCCCTCGGTGCAGTCAAGGCCCGAAATGTGCATTGGCGCCCCGTCGAGAAGCTCCAGCATGCGCCCCCTGCCGACGACATAACCTTCGCTCACCGGCCCCGCCGACACGCGAAGGGCGATTTCCGTGTCGCACGACTTGATCTTCAAATTGTAATCGCCCGCCCCCAGCGGCGCGATTCGCAGGAAGCCGCCCTCGATGGACAACGCCTCCAGATGGTCGGCGACGTAAACTCCGTCTCGTTCCTCAAGAAGCGAGAACTCCAGCGGGTCGGGCCTGGTTGCTGACCCCAAATAGGGAATCCACATCTCTTCGCCGGCGACGCCGTGCACAACGGGGCAGTAGCTTCGGCTGTCTTCTGGCAGAGTCCACTGCCTGCTGATCTGCATGCCCGAGGCCGTCAGCGATTCAATCTCCCGCAGTTCGCCCAGCGCGATCCTGCCGTCGGCGTTGGTCTGAAGCGTCACATGCACCGGGAAGACGAAATAGCGGTGCTTGAAACTCAGGTTTACCGGTCGAGCCTGAGCGGCCTCCCCGGTTTTGCCCAGCAGTTCGATGAAATAGCCGTTGGCGTCTTTGCCCAGCAGCGGCTGCTCTATGCTATCCGTGCCGTCGATCTGGTTGAGGGCGAACGTCTGGCTGTCGCTGACCACGTCGTCGCGCGCCATGCTGAGGTTCTTCACCTTGCCCGACAGAACGAAAGTTATGCCGGCCAGACCGGATGGAACGTGAAAATCATACGTGGTGTCCGCCTGATGCTTCAGTTCGATGCTGCCGGCGGATACGGTTGTGCTTATGCCTTGAAGGTCCACCGCCCTGACTTCGAGTTTGGGTTCCTCCAGCAGCGACAGTGCGATCGCCTGCCCGTGGATATTGAGCATCGGCCGGAGCACCAGGCGCGCGGTTCGCCCGGCAAGCAACTGCTCGCGGTCCACGTAGATCCCGGCGTCGAGGCTGTAGGTTTCGCCGACGTGGTTGAACTCGTCCAGCGTGACAATGCCGTCGCCGACGATGACGATGGGCTGTCGGCAGGGCCTGGTGCTGAAGGGCAGGATGATTCTCCCGCCCTCGCCGGCGCGGTACTCGCGCCCGCCCATCCAGATGGCGGCGTCGGGAACGATCTTGCCTTCCTCGTTCATCACGTTGAATATGTGACCGGCTGACGAGATGCGGTTAACCTGCCTGAGCCTGCCCTTGTGGATAATGACCCTGCTGGCGGCCCCATTGCCGATGAACTCCACCACGTACACGCCGGGCTTTCTCAGCGTTGGCAGGTCGAACTGCCGCAGTGTTCGCCGAAACGGCGAGACGTCCTTGTAGTCGAAGGTGGTTTCCTCGTTGGCCACAAGGCCGTCGAGGTTCAGTTGCCCGCCGATCTGCTGGGGCGACTGAAGATAGGCTCTCAGGGCGTTTATCTCGTACACCTTCATTATCAGCGTGGGCACGTTCTTTACGAACATTTCGATGCGCACATCCTCATTGGCCGAGAATGTGGTCTTGCCGGCGGGGGCGAAGTCCAGGTCGATGCGATCACGCAGGCGCTTGTACTTCTGCGGCCCGAGATAGGAATACCAGCGCTCCTGGTCGCCGTCGCCAAGGACGATCTTCGTTTCAGCCAGAACGTCATTCAAATACGTGTCGCTGATCCAATCTTTGTACGGCTCGATGGAATCGCTCGTGGCGAAGATGGTCATCAGACAGGTCTTGACGACAGGCTCGTCGTTTCCTATCGCATCCAGCAGCGTGAATTCCTGAAAGCCTGCGTTGAGGTCCGCCTGCACATTGCGGTATTCGTTGGTCCTTGCCCATTCCTTGTTGGCGTAGCCTATGGACCGCGGGATGCGGATGTACGTTTCGAAGCGACCCTTGTTGAACACGCCCTGCGAGCGGTCATGCACAAGGCGGTGGTACAACACGTGGGCCTTGAGGCTGTTGTGCACCGGCGCAAGGCGAGAGGCAAACTCCCACAGCCTGTCCAGATACGCTTCGCGCTGCACGGGATCGGTGCGCCACAACTCGTCCGCGCCCGGCCGAAGCTTGGTGAGGTATATCTGCACGAACCTTGTTTCGTTCAGCAGCGAGGGCTTGATCTTCAGAAGCTCGTCAAGCTGGCTCTTGAGCATCGCCGCGTGAATGGGCAAGCTGCCGAAGGGCCCGCTGTGCGGGGCGTCAAGATCATCCGCCACCAGCCGGGGGAGGTTGGCAATGTCGCTGCGTTTGAGCTGCGACAGCAGATGCCGCCGCCTGCTTGCGTCAAGCCCAAGGCTCGCAGCCCAGTCCAAGGCCCGCGGCTCGAAGCCGGCCAGGGTTCCCGGATAGCCCGACAAGGCAAGCTTCAGGAAGACTTCTCGCGTGATGCGGTTCTGATCAAGTTCGTCAGGCCAGGACGGGCGGACATCGGTCCGGCGCTGGTGGTTGAAGTGCAGCCCCATCTCTCTTGCTATGTAGTCCAACGATTCGCGCGGCGACTGCGGGTACTTCAGCAGCGCCTGGCGGTTCTGTATCTCCCGGATAAGGTCGTTTCGGTCGCGGTTTCGCAGCCAGACCTTCACAAGGGCGTCCGCCTCGGCGAACTTGTTGGTGTGCTGAAGATACAGGCAGTTGTAGTAGTAATACTCATCCGTTCCGGGAATCAGCAGCTTGAGCGCCTCGGCTCGATCGGCTGCAAGGGCGAAATCCTCTTCAAAGCCGATCTCTTTTCCCAGGCAGGTGGAGGAAATGGCCAGCGCCAGCAGCAGCAGCTTTGCGCGATGCATATGATGCTCCTTGTATTCGCAGGGTAGTGCAGCCTCGGAAGTATTGGACGCGCTGGTGCAAAAAAAGTTCCTTTCGCGCGGAAAAAAAGCCATTTTGCTTTGCATGCGCGTCGATCAAAATATAATCGAAAGATGCTCGGCGGCACAGAGCCTGCCAAGGCAATAGGAGAACGAATGCCCAGGATAACGCTTGTTCCCAAGCAGGTATTTTTCACTAAGGGGGTCGGCAAACATCGAAACAGGTTGCAGAGCTTCGAGCTGGCCCTTCGTCACGCGGGCATTGAAAAGGGGAACCTCGTCAGGGTATCCAGCATCCTGCCGCCCAACTGCAAGATCATTCCCAGAAGCAGGGGACTGGAGTTGTTGCAGGCCGGCGAGATTACGTATGTTGTTCTGGCCGAAGCCAGCACGGATGAGCCTTCGCGGCTTGTCGGGGCGGGAATTGGCCTGGCCCAGCCGGCGACCGGCGAACAATACGGCTACATCAGCGAACATCACGGCTTTGGCATCACTGAAGAGAAGATAGGCGATTTTGTCGAAGACATGGCCGCCACCATGCTGGCGACCACCCTGGGCATCGAGTTCAATCCGGAAGTCGCCTACGACGAACGCAAGGAACTCTACAAGATGTCCGGCAAGATCGTTCGCACGCGGGCGACTGTTCAGACGGCTGAGGGCGACAAGAACGGACTCTGGACCACCGTCATAGCCGCCGCCGTAATGCTGCTTTAGCGCTCGGGCGGCGAACCGGCTTTTCATCTTCGCGCGTTCAGACGGAAGTTGTTTGAAGCGTGCTCACTCCCACTGTACGATATTCCCGCTGTACTGGTCGGATCCCGTACATCTTGAAAGGGCTACAAATGAGGAACTATTTCACATTGGGACTTATCGCAACGGTGGTTTCGCTGCTCGTGGCCGGGGCGCCTGTGGCGCGGGGCCAGGACGTTTTTGACGTTATCCCGGCTGATTCGTGGGGGTTCTTCGCAGCCCCGAACATGAATGCCACGGGCGACCACATCCAGAATTTCTTCACGGGCTTCGCATTCCCAGGCATGCCTCATACCGATGATCTGGTTGGCGAGACTCTTGAAGAGCTGGATTTTGGACCGGGCGTTAACCGCGACGGCGGGCTGGCCTTCGTAATGCTCGATCCATCCGACTTCGGCGTCAACGTCGGCAAGCTGGCGGGCGAGGCGGCCGCGGGCCAGGTGGATGAAGTGCCGGATCTTCCGCTTGTCATCATCATTGCAGCCGAGGATGTGAAGGCTGCGTTTGGCGATGCCGAGATGAAGGAAGAAGGCGGCTTCACCGCCGTGACCATCAACGATGACGTGCTGTGCGCCAAGACCCACAAGGGTTATGTAATCGCCAGCAAGCTTCCCGCCGCGGTGGACGCGGTTATTAACGCCACCGCCAGCGCGAAGACCAAGCTCGGCGCAAAGAAGATCGCCATGATGTCGAAGTCGGCGTTCGCCCTTCAGGTCAACTTCTGCGAGTTCGCCGACCAGGTCGGCCCGGTGCTCGACGCGCTCGAGTTCAAGATCGCCGAGGACAGCCCCGCCGAGATGGCCTCGTATATGTCCACCGTCATGGACATGTACCGCACGCTGCTGCCCCAGATGTCGCAGGTTACCTTCTGCGGCGCGATGGAGGCCAACGGCGTCAGGATCGCCGGCTCGATTGACTTCGTTCCGGACAGCCCCATCGGCAAGGCGTACGCCGCCCTCGGTCCCATCAGCAGCGACAAGCTGATGAGCTTCGTCGACGCGGGCAGCTACATCATGGCGATGGAAGCGATTAATTTCCAGGCGCCTGGAATTGATCAGCAGAACCTGCTCTCGTCGATGTGGAAGCCGCTGTTCAAGGACGAGAAACTCCGTGACTCGCTGACCTCGGCCCTTGTCGACTTCTCCAAGGAGACAACGGCAGCTCAGTTTGTGATTCAGTCCCTCCCCGCCAACGGCGTGGGCCTGTTCAACATTGCCTACATCATTAAGTGCAACGATTCTGCGAAGGTTACTGCTTCCATGGAACAGTTCGCAGGTTGCTTGCAGCAGATCGCCGCCGAAAGCGGAATTCCGGATCTTGCCATGCTCAAGATCACCTACGCCAAGGCGGTTGAGACGGTTGAAGGCGCCAGCGTTGACGCCGTGCAGTTCGATCATCCGATGCTTCAGGGCCCCGGCGCCATGTTCCTTGGCCCGGTGCTTGGCGAGCTGACCCCGCGATTCACAGTCACCGCCGTTGGCAAAGACACCGTGGTCATTTCGCTGGGCGGCGGAAGCGCGATGCTGGGCAACATCATCAAGCAGGTTGTCGCCAATGACGGCAAGCTGATGCAACAGGCCGACATGAAGGACGTCGTCGCCCAGATGCCGTCCAAGCCAATCTCGGTGCTGCTCATCAGTCCGGCGAACCTGACCAGCACCGTCTCTCGGGCAATGGCCATGTTCGGCGCGGGCGGGGTCCAGTTCACCCCGACGTCACAGACCCCGATAGCAATCGCGGCTGGCGTTGACGGCCCAAGCCAGACGCTTATGCTTTACGTGCCCACCGCCCCATTGAAGGAGATGATCAACTTCTTCATGACGGTGCAGGGCGGCGGCTCGCAAGCGCCTGCCCCCGTGGACACCGAAGACTTCTAGTCGCGGCTCTGCGTTAAACAAAAAAGGGCGCTGGGATCATCCCGGCGCCCTTTTCTTTTGCAGTTTTTTTGCCCGGCTTCAGGCGTTTCTACGACGCCGAATGACGGCAAAGAAGCTCACCGCCAGCAGGCCCAGGGTCGTGGGCTCTGGAATCGTCTGCCATGCAAGGCTGTATTCGACGCCCGAAACGCCCGCGATTTCAAACGCATACCGCCCAGCAGCCAGGTAAGTCGAATAGATGTGCTCGACATTGTCTATCGAGCTGATGCTCTGGTCAACCAGGTCGCCAAGGACGAATCCGTCCGCCGAATAAAGCTTCAGGTCCAGGTTGGCCAGCGACGACTGCGGGTTGCCCCACGAGGGGCTTGAGTATCCGTCGGTAATAACCCTGTTCCAGGTGAGAATCGCCGACAACTCGTGCTGATCGGTTACTTCGAAGAAGTACAGGTCGCTTCCGCTCGTGGTGGTGGAGAAATCCCACCCGGTCGAGGATACCGTGGCGGATGTGCTTTTTTCCTGCTCGCCCGCCACGAGTATGTTGTAGCTGTTGAGGATATTCAGTTCGCCGGCGCCGTATACCGAATCCAGCGGCCGGGTCTGCGTGCGCGACCAGGTCAAGAACTCGCTTTTGGTCGCTCCCGCCATCAGCACCGACTTGATGACCTCGGAGTTATGCCTTGCGTTGGCCAGGCCCGCATTGGCGTCGGCGGTTTCAAGCAGCAACGCGGCGGCAGAGCCCACCAGCGGCGTTGCGTAGCTGGTGGTGGACTCTGGAGCAACTATGTGGGGCACTACCCTGCCGGTTCCGTCAACCGTTGTGCCGCCCCTGCTGTGGTTGCCATCGCTCCTGCCCACGATAATGGCGTTGTAGCTGTTGCACATCAGGGCCGGGACTGTTGTGCTGCTTCCATTATTGAGGCCGACAACGGCGACAAAACCGTCCCGCTGTATAGCGTAGTCAAATCTGCGAAGTGCATCCGTATTGCTGGACACAGAATCATACCCGCCAGCCCAACTGTGATTCTGGATGCGATGGGTTTCCACCACCGGCTCGGTCGTCGAGTTCGTTTTCAAAAAGCCGCTGCCAATAAAGTTGCCGGCCTGCCACACATTGATGTTATCCACTGCGGGAGAAATGCCGGTGGCACCAAACAGCAAGTTGCCGACAGTCGTCGCGTGGCTGCTTGGGTTGCTCGCGCCCGACATCAGGTTGATCGTTTTGCCCGCGACCGAGGGGGCATACTTGCTGTCAACGTAAGCCTCGACCATTGTTGCATTTATGCCAGCGCCGGTGGGAGTGTTCGCCCCGAGCATCGCCTGGAGGTCGGTGTAGCCGATGTCGTCCTTAATCGTGGCGAAAGCGCACGGCGAAACAAACAACAACAGGCTTAATGCCGTCAATATCTTCCGCATATCTTGCCTCCTCGGGCGATTTGCAGAGCAGGGCCGCCATGCCTCCTATGCCGAGCAAAGCCGGCAAACATGGTTTACGACCGTAATTGTATGTCAAAACAGCGTTTTCGTCAAGTCGTCCAGTCCCTTCGTCTTGCAGTAACAATGTATTCGCGTTCCGGGACAAAAAATCATAAGGCGTCCATGGCTCGGTCAGGCAACGACCTTCACAATGAGGTCTATAC
This sequence comes from Planctomycetota bacterium, assembly GCA_012729725.1. Classification (GTDB taxonomy): domain Bacteria; phylum Planctomycetota; class Phycisphaerae; order SM23-33; family SM23-33; genus JAAYCO01. The sequence goes on along the minus strand of JAAYCO010000090.1, from coordinate 2,830 downwards.
GATAATAACATGCCGCCCCGCCTTCAGGGCAACGGTTGACGTATCCGCCAAGCCATGGCAGGACAGCCCGGACCGATCCAGTCTTACGGGCGCAGGACTGTCAATCTGGACTCGTCGTCCAGCAGCAACATCGGGTTCGATACGAACAAATACCGGCCCATTCGGTGTTGGGACTTTGGCCTCCACCGTCTGCAGCCGGCCCGGCTGGGGAGCAACGAGCACCTCTTCAAAGCCTGGCTTCGCCGGTTGCACGCCCACGATGAACCTGGGGATGATATTCGCTGGGGCCGCCCCCCAGGCGTGATTCCAGTCGAGGTTGTTCTTGTAGCGGAGATCCCATGCCTCCATGGTGATCGTCGAGCCGACGCGGAGCATGTTCAGCCAGCCCCGGTCGTGCCCCGCCGTCATCAGGTCCAATGCGTAGTCGGCGTCACCCAAGCGATAGCAGGCCTCCAGCAGGTACTGAGCCCCGTAGACGCTGCACGCCATGCCGCGGGAGCGTATGTGCTTCATCACGGATGCTTCTATGCCGGCAGGAACCAGCCCCAGTGCGGCGGGCAGCATGTTGGCGTGCAGCGAGGCGTGGCAGGAACCCTCTCCATCGACAAAGAAGCCTCTCCCCTCCTGGAAGCAGACCCTGTGCAGGCTTTGGAGAACCTTTCGATATCGCTGCCGGAATCGTTCCATCTCGTATTCGGCGTCAACGCCATAGTGGCTCAGCTGGTTGATGTACGCGTCGGCTTCGTAGGGAATCCGCTCACGGTCGCCATCGACGTAGATCCCACAGAAACTGGTCGCCTTGATGCTGTACTTGCACAGCTCCCAGACGCGATAAAGGCGCTCGTCATCGCAGCGGAAGTGAGAGGCAGATTCGTCGAAGGGGTGGAATACAGCCAGTTGGCGGACTTCCGACACCTTAACATCGGGCTTGTCGTGCAGCACTAGTTCGGCGTATCGAAACGGCAGCACCTCGAAGAGGTGCTCGGGCATGCGGATCGCCCCAGGGGCTGTATTCCGCTTGTCAGGAGGAATTGTAATCTGCTGCCGCAGCCGCCCCGCCGGCAGGTGCAGTTCGATCGCCCGGTGCCGTATGCAGCCAGGAGGATCGCGGTCGATGCGAGCGTTCGCGTCAAGCTTCTCCCCCAGGTGCAACGTCGCCTTTGCGGCTCGAGGCGAGTCGGTGGTCAACTGCAGCGTGCCGAACGCGGAGCGGCCGAAGTCGAAGAACCATGCGTCGTCGCCGAAACGCCGCGTTTCCTTCGGAAGAATCGCGTCGACCGTCAGTTCTCCGGGCTGGGCCAGGTTGTGCGAGTGCTCCGTGCTCATGCGTCACTCTCCGCGTTCAAAGACATCTTTCGAGAAACGATTTCAGTTATCTCAAACATTTCCGATGTCGTAAAGGCTATGACGATACTATCGGAATACAACACACTATCAAGGTGAAACCTGGCCGGTTGGCTTATCAGGAGTTAGGAGTTCGGTAGTTCGTGGGACACCACATTTGACGGCGTCATGAAGCACCACCACGCTAATGCTCACGAATATCTGTAGGACATTTTTCCTGGCCCGATGTTCACCCCGGAGATTCCTGAACTCCGTTACTCCCGGTCATTGGCGAGGAAAGAACAATCCTCGCCGTTCATTTTCCGCATAAAACCCAGGAATGGAAACCAGAACGACGGACGAAGCCCCGCATGGCAATGCGGGGCTTTACGCGTCGCGCTCGTCCACATGACGGGATGTAAATGCGTGTGATAACCATGCCGGGGACAAAAATGCTAAACGTTCCCAATTAAACATCTCTGCCCCATCGGCCTGATCGTTGAAGATGTCCGCACCCGGCGATATAACTTGCGGCATGATCTCATCTGGACCTGTCCGCCGAAGCACCTCGCCCGAAGCCTTGGCGAATGATGATGGCGAAGGCGGGCTGACATCTTCGATGCGTACAGGCTATCGGGAAGTCATCGAAGCATTTAAACTATCTGAAGAGGACAAGACCATGGGGAAATCAAGAACTGCTCTGGTAATCGGGCTCATGGTGGCGCTGGGCGTCGTGTTGGCAGGCGCTGGGGCTATCATCTATGCCCAAAGGCAGCAGAATGTCAATCTGCTCAAGGGCTGGGCAAGTGCAGTAGACCAGCAAAACCGCCGGGGCCCGGTAGTCGTGAAGACCACCAGTTCGAGGGGTGTTCAGTGTCCACTTGGTGGGCTATCGACCGAGCCGTGCGATGCCTGAACAGTTGGAATGACCTGAATCTCGGTGGTGTGGGACAGGACATTAACGATGAAACGGTCGATCACGCCAAAATCGATTGGCCGTCGCTGGCAAAGCAGGTGCTCGAGCATTTCGGAAGGCCCGCCACAACCGCGACCACACGAGCGACGACATCTGTTCCCAATGTGGCTCAGCCTTAAACCATGACGCTGGTCAACGCGATCAAGTGATGGAATTCACGAATAGCCAAGGATAGCTACGTAATGAAGAATGCGTTAGCGGTTGTGGTGAAGGATATCGCCGGCTGCCTGATTGCCTGGCGGTGGGATGCCGCCGCTGCCGCGGTCATCCTGCCGGCCTTCGTCGTCTTCCACGCAATCGAGGGGCGACTGTGGCTGGGCTGGCCGCTGGAATTGCGGCCTCCTTCACGCTGCCTCATGGGCCTGCCGGGCCACGGGAGCAGATCACAAGCCCAGCACGGAAAATGCAGCGCCGTAACCACCCTCGCGCATCAACTCCTCGCCGTTCATTTTCCGCATAATACCCAGGAATGGAAACCAGAACGACGGACGAAGCCCCGCATGGCAATGCGGGGACCTGACTGTTATCGCG
>JAAYCO010000089.1 GCA_012729725.1 Planctomycetota bacterium | reverse complement strand
CAGGCGGTGACAAGCGGGCCCAGGAAAGACATGGCCAGTCCGCTCAAGCCGATCGACTCGGGCGATGTCGCGATTCTGCAAGGCATAGTGGATGAATTCCACTGCAACTTTGTGGACGTTGTCGCAGCCGGTCGGCAGAACCTCAGCAGAGAGCAGGTCGCCGCCCTTGCCGATGGAAGGGTCTGGACCGGAACCGAGGCACACAAGCTCGGGCTTGTGGACGAGATCGGTTATCTCGACGAAGCGCTCGCGCTGGCCAAGCGTCTCGGCGGCGCATCGGCAGTGAAGGTCGTCATGTACAGCAGGCCCTGGGGCTATCGATCCAGCATCTACGCTTCGACGGATGCAGCCTCTCCCGACGCCAAGGCGGTGAATTTCAACCTGGTGAATCTCAACCTTGCGGAGGTGTTTCGTCTGGCCGGGCCGCAGTTCCTTTATCTATGGACGGGGCGGATGTAACAAATCTCTCATTTCAGCAATAGTCGGACCGATGGCGGGCATGCGCGGTTAATTCCTCTCCGAAGGCCGAAAAAGGCTTGCATCCGAAGCCTTCAGCGACTAAAAGTCCGCAATCCAAAGGAACTGGAATGCGCTTATGAAGTTTGTTCTTGTAGACAAGATTCAGACACTCGTGCCATCGCAGCGGATTGTCACGATCAAGGCTCTCTCGCTTGCGGAGGAGTATCTTGGCGATCATTTCCCTGCTTTTCCGGTGCTTCCGGGAGTGCTGATGATCGAGTCGCTGGTTCAGGCGGCAGCATGGCTTACCCGCGTGCATCAGAACTTTGGCAAGAGCATGATCGTGTTGAGCGGGGCGAGGAACGTTCGCTATGCGAGCTTCGTTCAGCCGGGCGACTTGCTGAGGTGCGAGGTTGACGCCGTTGAAATCGCCGACAACGCCGCGAAGTTCAAGGGCAACGGTTTCGTGGGCGAGCGGCTTGCCGTCTCGGCGCGAATCGAACTGCGATGCTTCAACCTTGCCGACAGACAGAAGTATCTTGCGGACGCCGACAGGCAGATCATCTCGCAGATGCGCCGGCGTTTCGAACTGATAGGCGGTCCTGCCGCCCTGGCGGCCTCGGGCGCACTGTCCAATGGTTGACGTTGCGAACCGATTTGACTATAAATTCGACTGCGCCGGAAAGCCCGGCCCAACTGTACATGGCGTTAAGGAGATCATAAATCATGCCGATGTCCGATGAGGAAATCTTCGAAAAGGTAAAGGAAACCCTGGTGGACGCCCTTGGAGTTGACGACGACGAAGTCACTCCCGACGCGACCCTCACCGGCGATCTTGGCGCTGAATCAATCGACTTTCTGGACATTGTGTTCAGGCTTGAAAAAACCTTCAGCATCAAGATTCCCCGTGGCGAGTTGTTCCCGGACAACATCCTGAACAACCCCGAGTTCGTGCAGAACGGCAAACTGACGGCAACAGGGCTGGCTCAACTGAAGCAGCGCATGCCGCATGCCGACTTCACCAATTTCGAGCAGGATCCGGACATCAACAAGATGGCCGAGCTGTTCCGCGTCCAGACAATCGTCAACTACGTCAAGACGAAGGTTGCCTGAGGCCGGCGTTGCGCGCCGCCTCTTCTGGAAACTATGGTCTTACGCCCGCCCGGCGTTCTTTGGGGCGGGTTCCACAGCACAGTAAGAAGATCACCCGATGCGATGGATCTGGATAGATCGGTTCATTGAATTCGTGCCCGGCAAAAGGGCCGTCGCCGTCAAGAATATATCGCTTGCCGAAGAACACCTTCACGACCATTGGGAGGCGTACCCGGTAATGCCGGCGTCTTTGATGATCGAAGGCATGGCGCAGACGGCGGGCATTCTTGTAGGCCAGGCCCGCGACTTCAAGGAAAAGGTCATCCTTGCGAAGATCACCCGCGCCGAATTCGACGACGTCGCCGTGCCAGGCGACCAGTTGTCATATGACGCCACGATAGAAAACGTTGCCCCCGAGGCGGCGTCCACCAAGGGCATTGTGCTCAAGAACGGCCAGCCTTTCGGGCGCGTCGACCTGATGTTCTCGCACATCGACAATAACCTCGGCGGGCTGAAGTTCCCCGAGGAGAACTTCGTGTTCACAGGGCAGTTCGAGCGACTTGTCGCACCCTTCCTGGAGCAGGCCAGTGGCTGATCGTCGCGTGGCCATAACAGGTCTTGGCGTTGTCGCTCCAAACGCCTGCGGGGCAGCGGCTTTCTGGGACAAGCTTATCGAGGGTCAATCCGGCATCGACAGGATCTCGGCCTTCGACCCGACTAACTTCCCCTGCCGCATCGGCGGCGAGCTACGAGACTTCTCCGCCCGCGGATACGTCCCCCGCGACTACCGCAAAGCGGTGAAGGTGATGGCCCGCGATATTGAAATCGCCGTCGCCGCAGCCGACATGGCCTTCCGCGACAGCGGCATCGTCACAAAGGGCATCGATCCCGCAGCCACCACCATTGACTCCCGTCGCCTTGGCTGCAATATCGGCGCGGGCCTGATCTGCTCGGACCTCAACGAACTGGGCGCTGCCGTCAACACCGCCGTCGTAGGCGGAAAATTCGATCTCAAGACCTGGGGAAGCAGCGGGATGACGAACCTCACTCCGCTGTGGCTGCTGAAGTATCTGCCAAATATGCTCTCGTGCCACGTGACGATTATCCACGGCGCAGAGGGACCAAGCAACACGATAACCTGCGGCGACGCCAGCGGGCATCTTGCCATCGGCGAGGCGGCTCGCCTTATCGCTCGCGGCGGCGCGGACGTTGTCATCGCCGGCGGGGCCGAAAGCAAACTCAATCCGATGGGCATGCTGAGGCAGCAACTGCTTAAAAGATTGTGCACAACCGGCAACGATTCGCCCACGTCGGCATGCCGCCCCTTCGACGCAGGACACGCAGGCGCCGTCGTTGGCGAAGGCGGCGGACTGGTTATCCTTGAAGAAATGTCTCGCGCCAAGGCCCGAGGCGCACGCATCTACGCCGAGATAGCCGGATTCGGCGCTGCCTGCGACCCGTGCGGCCTGGACGTGATGAACCCCACCGCCGGCGGACTTGAAAACGCAGCCGCCAAGGCTGTGGCTCAAGCAGGCATTGACGCTTCCGAACTTGGCATGATCCTGGCGCACGGAACAGCCGTTCCCGGCGAGGACGATTGCGAGTGCGCGGCCTGGAAGGCGGCGCTTGGCGAAAAGGCCCCGTCCATACCGGCCTTTGCGCTGACCGGCGCGACAGGTTCGCTTTTCGCCGGCGCGGGCGCAATGGAAGTAGTGGCGGCGGCCCTGGCCCTGCACAACCAGGTAGTGCCGCAGACGGTGAATTTCGCCTCGCTTGCAGAAGGGTGCAGTTTGAACCTTTCGGCCCGGCCACGACCAATGAACGCCGATTACGTTATCAGCGGTTCGTTCGGCATCGGCGGTCAGAGCGGCGTGCTGGTTCTGAGGAAATGCAAGTGACCCAACGGGCGCAGATTTGAATATGAGCAAACGTCGAATAGTCATCACGGGCACGGGCGCTGTTAACCCTCTTGGGCACGACGTCGAGAGTATGTGGAAGGCAATGCTCACCTGCCAAAGCGGCATCCGCCCGACCGAGTTGTTCGATGCCTCAACGTTCCCCAGCACGTTCTCGGCGCAGGTGACGGGGTTCGATCTTGCAGCCCACATCGGCCAAAGCATCACGAAGCACCCGCACATCGGCAGGCACGGCAGTTTCGCGCTTGCGGCTGCGATTCAGGCTTGGAAACAGTCGCGGCTGGGCGAGTGGAGCAAGCTCGACCCGCGCAGACTGGGCGTGTATCTGGGAAGCGGCGAAGGAAGCCTGGACTTCGATAACTTCACCGGCCTCCTTGTGGATGCGTGGAAGGACGGCTCGCTCGACACGGCCGAGTGGGCTCGCCTGGCTCTTGAGCGGATGCGGCTTCAAAACGAGGTGCAGCAGGAATCGAACATGGTTCTGGCGCACCTTGCAGCCGAGTTCCAGGCGCGAGGCCCAGCCTACAACGTTCTTACCGCATGCGCAGCCAGCACACAAGCTATCGGCGAGGCCAGCATGCAGATTCGCTGTGGAGACGCCGACGCCATCATCACCGGCGGCGCGCACAGCATGATTCACCCGTACGGTGTGACCGGTTTCAATAGGCTTACCGCCCTCTCAACGCGCAACAGCGAGTACCAGACCGCCAGCAGACCATTCGACCAGACCCGCGACGGATTCGTGCTGGGCGAAGGCGCAGCCATCCTCATTATCGAAGACTATGAACTGGCCAAGGCGCGAGGGGCGAACATTCTGGCCGAGATTATAGGTTACGGCGCCTCCGCCGACGCGTTCCGCATAACCGATCAGGATCCCGAAGGCGCCGGCGCTGCCGCCTCGATGCGGGCAGCACTTGCCGACGCGGGCATTGACCACACGCAGATTGACTACATCTCCGCGCATGGCACGGGAACAAAGCAGAACGACCAGGTCGAGACCCGCGGCATCAAGGCGGTTTTCGGCAACAACACGAAGGTTCCCGTATCGAGCGTCAAGAGCATGGTCGGGCATCTTATCGCCGCAGCCGGGGCCACCGAGCTTATCACGTGCATCCTGGCCATCCGCGACCAGGTGCTGCCCCCCACCACCAATTATCATCATCTCGATCCCGATTGCGATCTGGACTACGTGCCAAACGAGCCGCGGAAAGCCAAGGTCGAGATTTGCATGTCCAACAGCTTCGGTTTCGGCGGGCAAAACAACACCCTCATAATCAAGCGCGCCGACTAATCATAATATCTCCATAGCCAGCACGACGCATAAAGCCCCGCATGGCAATGCGGGGACCTGACTTCAGTCGCGTAGCGACACCTCGCCGTTGTATTTGTTGTTCGAATCACATGCTTTCGCGCAGCGAATCCTCGCCGTTTTTCTTCGCGCGCTACCGCGACGGCATCAGGCGGATCCTCAGCACGCGTCGCGTCTGCGGGGTGATTCTTACTCGATGATCAATGCGCAACGGAGCAAGGTAGATAATCCCCGCGGAGTCGCAGATGCACCAGACCTGCCGCCGCTGCCAGTGAGGCAGCTTGATGTCGGTCAGGAAGTCGCTGACGCTGCGATGCCCCGAGGCGCCGAGCGGCACGAATCGGTCGCCGTCCTGGCGCTTGCGAATCGTCATGGCCCCCTGCACCTTGTCGGCGTCAAGCAGTTCCACTCCTGCCGGATGAGATGCGATGTGCCTTGCAACATCCACCTGCAAAACAGACAGAATCTCGCATTTGACAACCGCATCTCGAAGCTTGACGACCCCCCGGCCTAGCGGCACTGCCGGGCAGAATGGATCGGCAGCGGCGGAGGCTTCGACAACTACATGCTCGCCCTGCCTGCTGATGCTCCACCCGCCGGGAATCGATACCGCGCCCGGGCCGTCGTCCTGAAGCACGGCCCGCGCCTCGGCAAGTCTGGCGGCAGTCAACTCGCGCATGGGCGCTCCCGCCGATTCGAGAATCTGCCGCAGCGCGTAAGACTGCACCGTGAGCGTCTGGGCAAGCAGGACCTGGCGATCAAAGTAGGAAAAAGGGGGCAGGAACGTTTTTACAAGCGAATGCTCATCTGTAATTGTCTCCGCCGAAAAAGGTTCCTGATCCCTTTTTCTTATCTGCATGGCCGATTCCACTGCCGCCTTCGCCAGGTCCACAAGCACGTGCTCTGTTGAAGCGGCTGCACCGGCCAGCCGAAGCATCGCCTCGTCAACGCGAACGTTCAATCGCTCGCGAAGCAGAGGCAGCAATTCGTGGCGAATGAAGTTGCGGCGGTAGCTTGTGTCGGCGTTGGTCTTGTCGGTTCGCCACGCGATGGACCTGGCCTGGCAAAACGCCTCGATCTGCCGGCGTCTCGCGCCCAGCATCGGCCGGATCAGCCTGGCCGTGCAACCGGCAAGGCGGCGGCTGACGGGCATGCCCATCAGCCCACGCATGTGCGAGCCGCGAATCGCGCGGTAAAGAATGGTCTCGACATTGTCGTCGGCATGGTGCGCCACCGCCACCTTCTGCGCCCCCCACTCCTCGGCGCAGTTGGCGAGGAACTCGTATCGCAACGCCCTCGCCGTTTGCTCGATGCCCTGCCCGCATTGGCGGCGGTGCTGATGCACGTCCACCTTGCATTCGAAATACTCCAGCCCATATCGCTTGGCGGCGGCGGAGACAAATTGTGCATCCCCTGCCGATTCTTCACGCAGGCAGTGATCCACGTGCGCCACCGCCAGCGTCACGCCCTTGTCGGCAGCGCGAGACGAAAGCACTTCAAGCAGGGCCATGCTGTCGGCGCCGCCGCTCACGGCGACGATAACATACTCGTCGGGCAGAATCAGCCTGTGCGCCTCGATGAAGCCCCAGACTGCTTCGGCAAGATTGTTTGATTCATCCATGCCGCTCATGATTTCGCCTACTGTAATTCCCGATGCCGGTAAGGTATATTAACAACCCGGCCTATCGAAAGAAGCCCTTATGCGACCTGCACCCAAAGCAAGACACCTTCCGGCACTGGCCATCCTGTTGGTAGTGTCGGCGTTCATCGGCCTGCTTGGCCTGCATGATGATCGTCTGAGCGAAGACCAGGAACGCTCGGCCACCGCCGCTCTCAAGGGAATCGATCAGGCAAGCGACAAGCAGGCGCGTGACATTATGCCCTCCGACGGCGTGTTCGGGCAAGAGGGCCCATGGAGTCGCTGGTCGCCGGCATACCGGGCGATTGTCCGGCTGCTGTTTGGCGCGATCGGGCATTACGATGCCCGCCTTCCTTTTCAGGTGATGTGCCCATTTGTGCTTCTGCTGTATTTGTGCGGCATGTACGCGCTGCTGTTCCGCCAGACCCGAAGCTGGGCGACATCGGTCTTCGTCGCCATCCTCAGTTCCACAGTCACAACCACCGCCGGCGGCGCGTACTGGGGCGTTGGCTCGCTGGCCTCCATCGAACCGGCGGGGATATGCATCGCAGTAACCCCCCTGCTGATATTGCTGTACCTCCAGTACGAGTCGCGCCGCGGCGTGCTGCTTGTCTTCCTGCTTATCGGGCTGCTGGCGAACGTCAGCGCGATATGCTCGATCAACCTGGCGGTACTGCTTCTGATTGTCCACGTCGCGCGGGGCCTCAACATCAGAAGCCTCGTCACGGCGGCGATAGCGCCCATAGTGGTCGCCGCCGGCGCTGCGCCTGCGATAGTGCATCATTTCGTGCTGCATCCGGCAGCGGGCGACGCCCAGGCGGTATCAGCGGCAGCGATGCTCAGGGCCTTGCGCTTGTCCCAGCTTGATGTTCTATATCCCGAGGTTCTGCTTGGTCTTCTGACCTGGCTTCCGGTGGCGGCTGTGCTTCTTGTCGCGGCGGCCGCGGTTCTATGGCGGGTGGAGAGATTCCAGGCAAGAGACCTCGAATTCTGGGCCTCGTTCATCATGGCCTGCCTGTTCGTGGCCTTCGGACTGCAAGCCGCATCGCAGGCGCTCGGGCGGCACATGAAGTCTTTGCCTCCGCTTGGGTTCATTCAAGCATCTTCGCTTGTAATGCTCGCACTCTACGTGCTTCTGGCCCAGGCGTTGACGAACATGTTCCGCATTCTGCACGAGAATCGCTCGGCCACGCGATGGGGGTGCGCGGTGTTCGCGCTTTTCTGGATGCTTCCAAGCGACAACATGAGGGTGCTGCGGCACAGCTGCGCCGACTGGGCGACGGGCTTCGTCTCGGAGAAATGGAAGCCCAAGTACGTGCAGAAGCACCACGAGCGCCGCCAGGAACGCTATGAGCTCCGAGAGATTGCCGCATGGGCAAGGCTTCAAAGCGACCCGGCAGCCGTGTTTCTTGTCGAAAGCGGCGAATTCAGAATGCTTTCCCGACGGGCCATACTTGCCGCCAGGGAAGATTTCATCATGTACTACTATCACGCGCCGTCGCTTCTGGCTCGCTGGTCGGAGCTTTACAGCACGCAGCGCAACGCCTTGACGGCAAGCGCGGGCGGGGACGCGTCGCTTCAGGGATTCATCAACCGCCTGGCGTCGGGGCCGGGCTATGAACACGTTTCGGAATGGTATGTCCTGCTGAGGTCGCAGGAAATGGTCCCTCGGGGACTTGAGATCATCCAGTCGGCAAAATGGGGGAAAAGATATCAACTTTGCCGTATACTGCCGCTGCAAGAGGCAGGCGCGGATTCACAGTCACAACCGGCGGCGGAAAGCAGACCCGCCAAAACTCATGAAGGAGCGAGGAATGAATAAGGCCATACTATCGTCAGTGCTTTTGTCCATCCTGTGCGCGGGCGGATGCACGGGCAGAATGATCAAGGAAGGTTTGGGCACAGTCCGAGGCCCCCGCGGCGTGTGGGCGCCTGTTCAAGAGGCGCCGGGCGTCGCGCCGCTGGCTTCGTACCAGAGATTCGAGCTGGACATCCACGACAGCTTCGGCAAGACCCCCGTCCAACTGCTGACGCAGCTACCTTTGAGCTTCCGCGAAGAACTGGAGTCCAAGAACCTGCCGAACTCGCAGACGGGAAAGACGCTTGTCGTGCGCGGCAGCATCATTCACTATGAGGCGGAGGGCATGAAGGGCCTGGCTTTCGGCGACTTCGAAGAGGTAGTGACCCGCCTGCAACTCGTCGACAAAGACAGCGGCAAGGTGCTCGCCGAGGCCAACTGCATCGGCAGAAGCACCGAGTCTGTCAACCGCGGCATAAAGAACAAGGCCGACGGCCTGGCCAAGGCCATCGCCGGATGGATAGCCTCCGGATACACCGTCAAGGAATAACCTGCACGTACTTCCTGTGGTTCTTCAACAACAGGAACGCTCGGTCAACCGAACCAGGCACAACGCGTAGACCCCCGCGCGGAAAATGCGGCGAAACCAACATATATCGCGCAGCGAATCCTCGCCGTTTGCTGTTTGGTTCGCGTCGTGATCATCGCAGAAGAAACAAATACAACGGCGTGGTCTCGTTGCGATATAAGAGTTTGAACCCGGGCATTGGCCGCGAGGGGCTCTAACTCAAAATCGGTGCGCCTTCGGTCTATCGGGAATATGCCCATTGCTGCCAAAAAGGCAAAGGGCAAGGAGGCGCAGCCTGAACCGGTCATTAAGTAGAATGGCCATCCATACGCCGTGACAATGTGCTCAATTCAGCCAACATCAGCGGGTTGACATCTTCCCTCAAACCAAGAGGAAGGCCGAGAAATGACGAAGAAGATTGCTGATCCCATTCTGACCCTCTTGAGTTTGCTGTTGGTTTCAGCCGCGGCCTGTGCGTCGGAGAAGGACGGCTCTTCAATTGCATCGTTTGATACTCCCGGCAAATCTGTAAAACGGATCAGATGCCTTCTGACACAGGGAGGAAGAGTCGGCTGGTCGCCAGATGGGCATTCGATCGTCTTTGACTTACGCAGCCCTGACGGCTGGTATGATGTCTGGCGCATAGACGCCGACGGCGCTCACCGGCGATGCCTTACCAGCGCCAACCCCGAGATATCGGAGCACAACGGCACGCCGGCATGGCATCCTTCGGGGAAGCACATAATGTTCACGGCCGCCGATCCCGCTCTGGGCGGGTTGGAGAGCGTGCCGCTGGCCAGGTATCTCAAGAGCCCGGGCATCGGGATCAACAACAACCTCTGGTTGACGGACGCGGATGGCACGCGATTCTGGCAATTGACTCAAGTACAGCCCCGCCATGGCGTGCTGCATCCGCATTTCTCGCCCGACGGCAAGAAGCTTCTGTGGAGTGAAATCATAAGTCCGCGTTTTGACAGAATGGGGCACTGGGCGATAAAGGTGGCCGATCTTTCTTTTGCGGGCGATGAGCCTGTCCTCCGCAATATCAGCACAATGCGGCCGGGGAATCTTCAAGTTTATGAAACGCATGGTTTCTCACCTGACGGCAGCACGATTGTCTTTTCGGGAATCGCAAGCGGGAAGCACTACTATGGCTTCGAAATCTACACGATGAATCTGCTGACGGGGGATCTGGCCATGCTCACCAACGACAATGAGTGGGATGAACACGCCCACATCACGCCGGATGGCGCGCAGATCGTCTGGGCATCGACGAGGGATATTCCACAACCCAAGGATGGCGTGACATTGCAGGATACCCTGGAGAACCCGCCCAGGATGGACCTGTGGCTCATGAACGTTGACGGAAGCGGCAAGCGGCGTCTGACCTGGTTAAACGAGGCGGGAGCGCCGGAGTATCTGGGTGTTCCCGATGGGATCGGACTTGGCGACCTCGACATTCACCCGGATGGGCAGAGAATCGTGGTCAAGATGCGGTATGGCAGGCAGGACATGAATATTCTTGTCGAACTGACACCACGCGGGGACAGATACCACAATTGATCTGCCTCTTTCCTTTTCCTACACGTACTTCCTGTAGTTCTTGAGCATCAGGAACGTTTCGGTGGTTGAGATGCCTTCAACCTGCGGCAGCGTTTCGGTAAGGAACTTCACCAGGCCCTTGTTGCTGTCGACGAGCAACTCGATGATCAGGTCGTACCTGCCCGAGGTGATCGAGACAGAAAGAACCTTGTCCAGCCGGGATATCTCCTGAGCCTTGATATCCAGAAACTTCGTCTGGGCAAGATTGATCCCGATGGCGGCAAGCTGCTGGTGTTCAAGAACGTCAGGGTTGATCATCGCGCGCACGTGCAGCACGCCCGCCTTCCTCAGCCGGGCCAGGCGGCTTCTGATCGTGCCCTCAGACACCTTAAGCATTCCAGCAACAGTGCTGTTGGGCAGGTTTTCGTTCCTGAGAATGTTGATTATTCGCCAGTCGAGCGCATCAGGCTGCACCTGTAGCCTCCATAATTTCCGCCAGACCAGCATACTGCAACCCGAACGCCCGGGCAACGGCCTGATGCGTGCATTTCCCGGCGTATACGTTCACGCCGCGGGCGATGGCCCGCGACTGGCGGCAGGTTTCTTCAAGTCCAAGTTCGGCAATCTTGAGCCCGAAGGGCAAAGTCGCGCTGGTCAGCGCGCGGGTGGATGAAAGCGCCACCGCCCCGGGCATGTTGGCAACACAGTAATGAACAACGCCCTCTTCAATGAACACGGGCTTGTCATGCGTCGTCGGGTGCGTCGTCTCAAAGCAGCCGCCCTGGTCAACGGCCACATCCACCATCACGGCCCCCCGTTTCATCATCGGCAACTGACTGCGTTTGACCAGCATTGGCGCCTTAGCGCCGGGAACCAGCACCGCACCGATAATCACGTCGCTTTCGCGCAAAACCGCGTCGATGTTGCCTTCGGTGCTGTACAGGGTGGTCACACTCATGTTGAAGATGTCGTCCAGATAGGCCAGCCTCCCCGAATCGACATCCAGAATCGTGACATCCGCGCCCATTCCAAGCGCAATCTTGCAGGCGTTCATGCCGACGATTCCGCCGCCGATAATACCCACCTTGGCGGCGCGAATGCCCGGCACGCCGCCAAGCAGCACTCCCCTGCCGCCGAACGGTTTCTCAAGATATTTCGCCGCTTCCTGCACCGCCAGCCTTCCGGCGATCTCGCTCATGGGCCGAAGACACGGCAGGCGGCCTTCGTCGGTTTCTATGGTCTCGTAGGCAACGCCCTTCACCCCGGCTGCCAGCAGCGCGCGAGTCAACTCGCCACAGGCGGCAAGATGTAAATATGTGAATAGAATCTGGCCCTTGTGAAACAGCCCGTATTCGCTCTCAAGCGGCTCCTTGACCTTGACGATCATTTCGCACCGGTCAAAGATCGCCCTCTTGTTTGGCTCGATCGTCCCCCCTGCCGCGGCGTATTCCTCATTGGCGAAACCGGCCGCGACGCCGGCATCCTGCTCGACCGTTACCTGGTGGCCGCGAGAAACGTACGACCTGACGCAATCCGGTGTAAGCGCAACTCTGTACTCGTGCGTTTTGATTTCTTTGATGACGCCGATTTTCATGGCAATTCTCCACTGCGGTTTTCGTAGTTTTATGACAATTAGCTGCATTTTCCGTTCACAAAGAGCGATTGCAAGCATTTTTTCGCAATACGCATGCCGCGGCGGGAGTTTTTTTGCACGGTCGCCGGTGTTGGGCAAACGCCGCAAGCGGCGTGACTTATCCACCTGGGTCCGATGCGCCCGGGCGGCGGGCCCTTGCGATGGCGAACAGGACCTCGCGTCTTTTGCTGGGCTTGATAGAGAAGACGCCCTCTCGGGCCGATAACTGTAGTGTCGGATCGGGCATGCGGAGGATTGAAATGCGAGAGTCAGACCGGCCGCACATTCGTTCTACCGGAAGCGCATCGGTGGTTTCAGTCAACCCCGAAACTCTTGTCTCGGCAGCGTGCGTTATGATGCGCGACCGTCACATCGGTTCGCTCGTCGTTCTTGACGCCGACCGCCTGGTCGGACTGGTGACCGAACGAGACATCATCGCCAAAGTGGTTGCGGCGGGAAAATCCCCCACGACCACGAAGGTGAGTCAGATAATGACCCGCAACGTCATCACCTGCACTCCTCAGACAACCACTCAGCAGGCGAAGGATCTGATGGCCGAGCACCGGATCAGGCACTTGCCCGTAATGGACGGCCGGCGCGTGGTTGGCATGATTTCGAGCAGGGACATACTCGTCAAGCAGCTCAGGGACACCCGCGAAATAATCCGCCAGCAGATGAACATCCTGCAGGATCTGGAGCGCGACCATCCGGGCATAACCATGCTCAAGAAGGACGAGCGGGGCAGAGTCGTCATTCAGTGCAATTGAGGCCGCGAGCAAGCGCAGCGAACGAGCGGCCTCGACCCTGAGCGAGCATAGCGAGTCGAAGGGTCAACCCGAGCGAGCGCTTGTCTTTCGTGCGAATAACACCCACGATTCGAAACCAGGGCCACGCAAGAAGCCCCGCATGGCAATGCGGGGACCTGAAT
>JAAYCO010000088.1 GCA_012729725.1 Planctomycetota bacterium | reverse complement strand
CCAGCGCCGCCGCATCCGCAAGGATCAAGCCATGATCTGACACGTGATCTTCCTTTGCCGCTATCTTACCTGCATGCCGCCGACGGCGGCCGACATTTTTCTTCTTCGCGATTCTCCGGCGAAGCACATGCTTCATTTTGGCCTGTCTTTTCCCTATCATGCCGGCAGCGGCCTACACTTTCGATGCTCCGCCGCCGGGCGGTGCGCGACAATACCAGCGTCAGGCCGCCATCGGGCGGCGTACCAAACTGATGAACACCAAAGGCCGCGAGAAGATGGACCGACATAATGACTTTGGCTTCTAAACTCCACGCTCACCGCACAATTAGCGAGGACGGCGAGCTTGCCGACCTCTGCCGCACGCTTGGCCGGGCGGGCCGGTTCGGGTTCGACACCGAGTTCATCCGCGAGCGAAGCTACCTGCCTCAACTGTGCCTTGTGCAAGTGGCCACGGAGGATTTCGTCGCCCTGATCGATTGTTTTGCCGTGAACATGCAGCCGTTCTGGTCGCTCATCAAGGACGCCTCCGTCGAGAAGATCGTCCACGCCGGCGCCCAGGACTTCGAGATATGCCACATGCTATCGGCCGCGACGCCCGCAAACGTGTTTGACGTGCAGGTTGCTGCCGGGCTGGTGGGTATGCCCTATCCGCTTTC
Organism: Planctomycetota bacterium; assembly: GCA_012729725.1. Lineage (GTDB taxonomy): Bacteria > Planctomycetota > Phycisphaerae > SM23-33 > SM23-33 > JAAYCO01. Next base: position 15,177 of record JAAYCO010000088.1, on the reverse strand, counting down.
GTACGCCAGACTCGTCGAGCAGTTGCTGAATGTGAATGTTCCAAAGGCTCACACGTTCACCGACTGGTCGAAGAGGCCGCTGCGACAAGGCCAGATCGTCTACGCCATTGAAGACGTGGCCCACCTGGCGGCGCTGCGAAAGGAACTTGGCCTTCGCCTGGAGAAACTGGGGCGAACGGACTGGCTGCGAGAGGAAATGAACTGCTTTGAAGACCCGCGGGCGTTCGTTAACGATCCCGGCCGCGCGTACGCCAGGGTGAAGGGCGCATCTCGCCTGACGCCCCATCAGTTGGCGGTTCTTCGCGAGCTGGCGGCGTGGCGCGAAGAGGCAGCCAGAAAAGCGGATTGCCCGCCACGGACGTTTCTCAAGGATGAGGCGTTGATCGGCGTGGTGCGGTCCAGACCCGCCGGTCCCGACCAGCTGGCCGAGATTCGCTTCTTCCCCAGGCCCCTGGCGCGCGAGTGCGGCGGCGACATGCTGGCCGCTGTGGAAAAAGGCTTCTCGCAGGAGCCCGAATTGTGGCCCTCTCGCCTTGCGCCGCTCGATGGCGATTCCGTTCATCGAGCGACAGTGGATCGGCTGCTTCTGGCCGGACAGGAACTGTGCGCCGGCGAGCAGCTTTCTCATGACTTGTTCGCATGCCGGCGAAATTACGCCGAACTGGCCGAGGCATTCAGGCACAATGGGAATGTGGACAAACTAAGACTCATGAGCGGCTGGCGCGGAAAGCTGGCCGCATCGAGATTGCTTGAGGAACTCGCTGGTCAGTAGGCCCGGGCCGGCGAAAGCTAGCTGGCCAGAAGCTTCTTGGCTTCGCCCACCAGATAGAACGACCCGCAGACGCAGATAAGGTCTTCCCTGCTGACGGCGCTCCTGGCGATGCGCATCGCTTCCGTGAGCGTTTCGCACACCTGGGCAACCCTTCCACAGCGTTCCTCGTAGGCGGCAGCAAGTTCATGAGGATCGGCGGCTCTGGGGTTCTGCGACTTGGTGAAGATCACCTTGTCTGCCCCGCCGGCAATCTGTTCCATCATGCCGGGGATGTCCTTGTCGGAGGCGCATCCGAAAACCATTACCATCGAATCGTAAGGAATGTGCTGCCCCACGGCCCGCATAAGCGCCTGCACCGAGGCGGCGTTGTGGGCGCCGTCAAGCAGGATTCTCGGGTCGGTGCTGACGAGCTCCATTCTGCCTGGAATCTTGAAATTGGCAAGCGCCTTGACTGCCTGTTCGTCGTCGATCTTGAACCCGGCGACCTTGAGCTGGTCAAGCATCGCCAGCGCCAGGCCCAGATTAAGCGCCTGGTGCTCGCCAAGCAGCGGCACAGAAAGATGCTCGAACCGGCTTCTGGGCGTCGTCAGGCAGATTCGGGCGTGGCAGCCCTGCTGGCGGGACGATTCGACCCGGTAGCTGAACTCGATGTCGTCGCCGGTGAACATAAGGTTGGCGTTGATGGTCTTGGCGGCGTTTCGCAGAACCCGCTTGACCTCCGGCGCCTGCTGAACCGAAACCGCCGGCACGTTTGGCTTGAAGATGCCTGCCTTTTCGCCGGCAATCAGGGCAGTGGTGTTTCCAAGCTGGTGCATGTGGTCCAGCGAAATGCTGGTGAGCCCGCACACGGCTGGGGTAATGATGTTTGTGCTGTCAAGCCGGCCGCCCAGCCCGGTTTCAATGACGGCGATGTCCACACCTTCGCGGGCAAAGTGCGTAAATGCAAGCGCCGTAAAGATTTCGAAGAAAGTCGGCTTGTCTTTCGACAGCTTTTCGATGTGCGGCTCGACCTCGCAGATGAGCCTGGTTAGGGCAGCCTGGGAGATCATGTCGCCATTAATGACGATTCGTTCACGCACGTCGCAAATGTGGGGCGAGGTGTAAAGACCGACCTTCAGGCCGCTGGCCCTCAACATCTCCGCCAGCATGGTCGCGGTGGATCCTTTGCCCTTCGTGCCGGCGATGTGCGCCGAGAGAAACTTCTTCTGCGGATCACCTAACTTCTTTGCCAGCAAATGCATACGGTCAAGACTGAAGGTGTCCCTGTTATAGCGCACCCGAAGCATCTGCTCGTAGTCAGTATGCGAAAAAATGTATCTCAGGGCCCCTTCATAGGTCCTGGAGGTTTTCTTCTTCGATGGCACCTTCCTAGGCGCCTTTCTCACTGTCGCTGTAGCCATAATAGACCAAGACTATATGCGGATTTGAGACGACTGTCAAGAAGCACGCGGGCCACAAGGCCAAAATAGCCACCGCCGCCGTAGCCCTGTCAACACAGCACGAGCCGCCGGCCTGTGCAACTTAAATGCTTTCAGAATAAGCCTTTAGGACATCATTACAGTCACGAGGCACTTCATTATATAGAAACCAATTAATAAAAAACCACCCTGCCGCCGGTCGGACCCCCAAGAGGAGCCAAAGAGGCAGGCGCGAGTGTATCTGGTTTGGCATGAAACTTGCACCCGGGCGCAATACTCTTGATTCCGTCGGCCCTGGCGGATTGAATTGCCTGTCGCGAACAGGAGCCCAGGATGTCCTTCTACATCGGCATCGATATCGGAACTTCGGGGACCAAGGCCCTGGTAATGGACGCCGGCGCCCGCGTCCTGGCTACCGCCACTTCCGAGCATGGAGTTTCCGTGCCGCGCGCGGGCTGGAGCGAGCAGGATCCCAACGACTGGTGGAAGTCAACCGTCGCCGCCGTCGGGGCCGTCCTGAAGAAATCCCACATCCGGCCCAGCCAGGTCGGCGGCATCGGCCTGTCGGGCCAGATGCACGGGCTGGTCGTAACCGACGACGCCGGCGAATGCCTGCGCCCCGCCATCATCTGGAATGATCAGCGCACCGCGCTTGAGGCCCTTGAGATCGAACAGAAGGTCGGCGGCAGGGACAAGCTCATCGAACTCGTCGGCAACAGGGCCATGACCAGCTTCACACTGACCAAGCTCTTGTGGCTTCGCAAACACCAGCCGAGGGTCTATGCGAAGATCCGCCACTTGCTTTTGCCAAAAGACTACGTGCGGCTTCGCCTGACCGGCGAATACGTCGGCGACGTTTCCGACATGTCCGGCACGCTGATGCTCGACCAGCGAACGAGGACATGGTCGGGCAAGATCATCTCCGCCTTCGAGATTGATAAGGACATTCTGCCTCCGGTGGTTGAATCTCACGAGATAGCAGGTCGGCTGACGGCGCAGGCGGCAGCGGCCCTGAGGATCCCCGCCGGAACGCCGGTTGTCGCGGGCGGCGGAGATCAGCCTGTCGGAGCAGTGGGCAACGGAGTGGTTGCAGCCGGCCTGATGTCGGCAACCATGGGAACCAGCGGAGTGGTTCTTGTTCATTCACGCCAGTATGTGGTCGATCCGGAGGCGAAGGTGCAAACCTTCTGCGCTTCGGTGGAAGGCGAATACTGCATGTTCGGCTGCATACTCTCAGCCGGTGGAAGCTTGCAGTGGTATCGCAATGTTCTTGGCGACATGGAGATACTCGAAGCCCGCAGGAAGAAGGCGGATCCGTACGAGTTGATCATGGCCAAGGCGGCGACGGCGGCGCCAGGGTGCGAAGGCGTGTTCTGGTTGCCTTACCTAACCGGCGAGCGCACCCCGCATGCCGACCCGTGCGCCAGGGCAGCGTGGGTCGGCATTCACAGCAGGACGACTCGCGCGGAACTTGCTCGCAGCGTTATCGAAGGCGCGACGTTCGCCATGAACGACGCGCTGATGGCGTTCCACGACCGCGGCCTGCCCGTTCGTCAGATCAGGCTCAGCGGCGGCGGCGCTCGCAGCGAGTTCTGGCGGCAGCTTCAGGCGAACATCTACGGCTCGGCCTGCGTCACCATCAACGCGCAGGAAGGCCCGGCGTACGGGGCGGCCATTCTGGCGGCGGTGGGAACCGGCAGGTACGCAAGCGTAAAGGAGGCGTGCTCGGCTGCGATTTCCATCACACGTATCATCAAGCCCCAGCCCGCTTTGCGCAGGGTCTACCATCGCTACTATGAGCAATATAGAAGGCTTTACCCGGCGCTGAAGGACGAATTCGCCCGCATTGCACTGCTGTAAAACCGGGGGCGACCCCAAAGACGGCGCTGGTTTCGCATCATCGCATGCAAGGGCATTGCCTTTCACCGGCAATATGGTACATTGTGGATAGGCGGCGATTTCGTCGCGACGAAGCAGCCGCCGTATAGAGGTTGCACCATGTTTGTCGCCGAGCCCAGCGCTCTTGATTCACACGTGTTGGTGCTGAACAAGCACTACGCGGCGATACGGGTCATCTCGGCCCGACGGGCCTTCTGCATGCTGTTCAAGCAGATCGCCGAGATCGTAACCTGCGAGGACAGCCGGTACGAGTCGTACGACTTTCAGTCCTGGCGCCAGATCAGCGAGCACCGCTCGCAATACCAGCGAGATCACCACGACTGGGTCAAATGCGTCCGGTTCGAGCTGATCGTCCCCAGAATCATCAGGCTGCTGTTCACCGATCGCATGCCTCGCATGGCGGTGAAATTCAACCGGCGCAACATATACGCCCGCGACCGCAACCGCTGCCAGTACTGCGGCAAAAAGTTCGCCACCGACGAATTGAGCCTGGACCACATCGTGCCCCGAAGCAGGGGCGGCGAGGCAAGCTGGACGAACATCGTTTGCTGCTGCATCCGATGCAACGTCCGCAAAGGCGGCAGAACCCCCGAAGAAGCGGGCATGCGCCTGGTCTCCGAGCCGGTCAAGCCTAAACGCAGCCCATCGATCACCCTTCGACTGACCAACGAAAAGTATGCCTCATGGAAGCAGTTCCTCGACCTGGCGTACTGGAACGTCGAGTTGAAGGAATAATCGCTAATCCGGGGCGGCCGCTTGGGCCACAAGCGCCAGCCGCTTTTTGGCGTGCAGCCGCTTGCGCCACGCGGACCAAACCATCGTTACGATGTACACTCCCCCGGTCAGCACGATGATGGTCGCGCCCGACGGAAGGTCCGGGCCGTAACTGATCGCAAGCCCCGCCGTCGTCATCGTCATGCTGATGAGCACCGCCAGCAGCATGATCGTCCAAAGCCTTCTGGCGAAATTGGCCGCGATGGCGGCGGGCAGCGCCAGAAGCGCTATCACCATGACGATGCCCACCACCGTAACCAGAAGCACAACCGTCAGCGCCGTAAGGCACAACAGAAGCATGTAGAACGCCCCCGAGCTTACGCCGCGGGTGACGGCGAATTCCTCGTCAAAACACACTGCCTGTATATGTTTGTAAAGAGCAAGCGAAACGACGACAACCAGCGCGTCCAGCGCGAGGATAAGCCAAAGGTGGCCGCGGGCAACCATCAGTATGTTGCCGAACAGGTAGCTCATGAGATCCTGCTGGTAGCCCGGCGTGCGGGAGATGAACAGCACGCCGACGGCCATGCCGACCGCCCAGATCGCGCTGATGGTGGTGTCTTCGCGCTGCTTGTATTTAAGCGAAACAACGCCCACCAGCGCCGCCGCCGCCAGGGCGGCGACTATCGCCCCGTGCAAGGGGCTAAGCCACTGCCAGTCGTAAACGCTTCGCAGATACATGGCCGCCCCCATGCCTCCGAGCACGCTGTGGGCTATGCCGCCTGCTAAATATGTTATTCTTCGCACTACTACATATGATCCGACAACGCCGCACGCGATGCTCGCAAGCAGGCCCGCCAGCAAGGCGTTCTGCATGAGCGACGAGCGGCCAAGGGCGTCGATGAACTCGGTCATTGTGGATGCTCCGAGGGCCCAACCTCCGTGCCGCCGCGATGCTGACAATCGTGATCGTGACGAATAAGCTTGAGATCCCTGCCGTAAAGATCGGATATCAACTCGCCGCTGAGCTCCGCCGTCGGGTGCACAGCCACCGTGCCGCGAACGCAGACAACCTTGCCTACGCCGCACGAAACGAAGGCGATGTCGTGCGAAACAAGCACGACGGTCAGAATCCGGGAAAGCCGGTCCAGAAGCTCGTGAAACTGGTTTTCGACGGCGGCGTCGAGCGAGCTTGTCGGCTCGTCAAGCAGTAGTATTTCAGGTCCGGCCGCAAGGGCCCTGGCGATGAGCACCCTCTGCCTTTGCCCGCCCGAAAGCTCGGCGAAGCCGCGATTGGACAAGTCTTCAAGCCCAACCGTCGCCAGAGCCTCAGCCGCCCTGGCCCGATCCTCCCTGCCAAAAGGCCCCAGCAGACGGCACCTTCCCAGCCTGCCCATAAGCACAACGTCTCGCACAGTGATCGGAAATTTGGGGTCGAAGTTGGCGTGCTGCGGCACGTAGCCCATCATCGTTCGGACATCGGCGGGCGCCTGGCCGAAGATTCGCACCTCCCCTGCCGTCGGCTCAAGAAGCCCCAGCATCAGCTTGAGCAAGGTGGTCTTGCCGCCGCCGTTTGGCCCGACGATCGACACCATCTCCCGGGCGTTGATCCGAAGATTGACGTCGCGCAGCACCACGTTGCCGTCATAGGCGAATTGCAGGTTGGTTATCTCAATGGCGACTGGGGCTTGATCTGTCATATCTTCAATTCGATTATAAACTACTCGTCCTGCCTGGTCAGCGCCTCGTTTACGCGCTGGGCGATCAGATCCATGTTGGCAATGTAATCCTTCGCCAGCGGATCAAGCGCCACCACCGCCCCGTCAAGCTCTCTGGCCAGAACCTCCGCGGACTGCCTGGAAAACTGGGGCTGAACGAACACAACCTTCACGCCGTCGGCCTTTGCCTGTTCAACCAGTTGCAGCAGCTGCCGCGCGCTGGGCGATTTGCCCTGATCCTCCACCGCCTTCTGCTTGAGGTTGTACTCGCGCGCGAAATACCCGAAAGCCGGGTGAAATACGTAGAACGTCCTGCCCTCAAGCGGGGCAAGCGACTTCCTCAGCCGCGAGTCCAGGGCGTTCATGTCGGCCTCGAGAGCCTTGTAGTTCGCGTCGTAGTCGGCCGCGTGCAACGAATCCACCGCCTTCAATTCGTCACGGATCGTCCCGGCCATTATCAACGCCAGCCGAGGCGACATCCATATGTGCGGATCAAGCTTGGCATGATCGTCGTGGCCGGCATGATCGTCATCGTCCTGCGCCTCGATCAACTCTATGCCGCGACGAGTGTCGACGATCTTCAGCGACTTCTGATCGGCCAGTCGCAGGCTGAGGGCTTCTTCAAAAGGCATGCCGATCTGGAAGAACAGTTTGCCGTCGGCCAGCCGAGCGACCTGCCTGGGCTGGGGCTCGAAGACGTGCGGCTCAACGCCGGGAGGAACCAGAACGTCAACCTCGACGTGCTCTCCGCCGATGCGCTCGACAAAATACGCCTGCGGCGCGATCGACACGAACACGCTTATCTTGTCCGATTGGCCACTCCGCTGCCCCCTGCATGAACATAGGGCAAGCGTTATCGCCAACGCGCTGACCAACATGCCTTTGAACATTGCAGTCTCCATGCCGAACCGGAAAGACCTCAATCATTCTAACCGCATGGATAGCAAGAGGAAATGTTACAGCAGTTCAACGTCCTTGAGAATCAGCTCGACGCTGGTGCGTCCGTTGAAATGGTTAAGGACCGGCCGCCCAGCCGCGTCGATCATGGTTCCAACGCTTATGCTGTCGGCAAGATCGCCCATTGCGAAGCCCACCACCCTGATTCTGGATTCTCCCTGCGCGGCGTAGAATTGCACCGCCTTGCCGCCCCTGCCCATTCGTTTGGGCTCGGTCATCACCTTCAGACGGCGAAACGCAAACGCCGGCGGCTGGTTGCCCTGGCCGAACGGCGCCAGCGAATCCAACTGCGATACGACAGCGGGACCAACTGCCGCAACCGTCGCCTCGGCATCCAATTCAAGAGGGGCCGCCAACTGCTCGTCGGTAATGTGCGATGCGGCGTATTCCTGCATCGCCTCGGCGAACGCCTTCACCTTGGACGGCTCGATCTTGAGCCCCCCCGCCATGGCGTGCCCGCCGAAACTCACAAGATGACTCTGGCACGATTCAAGGGCAGCCCTCAGATCGAAGCCCGGAATGCTTCGCCCGGAACCGTGGCCAAGCCCGTCGCCGTTGAACGCAATCAGCACCGCCGGCTTGTTGAACTGCTCGACAAGGCGAGAGGCCACGATGCCGATAACGCCGCCGTGCCAGCTTTCGCCGGCAAGCACAACGACCTTGCAGTCGGGGCTGTCCATGCCGCACTGTCGCGCCTCATCGGAAGCCTGCTGGGCGATCTCGCGTTCAACCTTCTGCCGCTGAGTGTTCTGCTCGTTGAGATAGGCGGCAATCTCGGCGCACCTCTTTGCCGGGGAGTCGGTAAGCAGCTCAACGGCGAGCGCCGCGTGGCCCATTCTGCCGCAGGCGTTGAGCCGCGGGCCAAGCACAAAGCCAACGTGAAACGCATCGAGCGTTTTGCCTTCAAGATCGGCCGAGGCTATCAGCGCACGCAGGCCGGGGTGTTGTGATTCGCGCAGTCCGCGAAGGCCGTGAAGAGCAAGCACTCGATTCTCATCGACAAGCGGAACCACATCGGCGATCGTGCCAAGCGCGGCAAGGCAGGTTGCGTCGAGAAGGAACTTGCGCATCGGTTCATCGACTCTTGTTTCGCCGCCGGCAGATCTGGCGATCTGCCACGCCAGCTTGAAGGCGACGCCCGCGCCGCACAGGTGCGGGTTTGGATACTCGCCAAGGGCGGGATGAACAACCGCCAGCGCCGGCGGCAGCGAAGGGCCGACGCCGTGGTGGTCGGTGACGATGACATCCACCCCACGACCGGCCGCCAAAGCCACCGCATCGCAGGCGCTGATTCCGCAATCGACGGTGATGATCATCTCCGCGCCGTCGGCGACGATTTTTTCGACCGCTTGATCGTTCAGGCCGTAGCCTTCTTCAAGCCGGTGAGGCACATAGTAGCTGACGTTCGCGCCCAGCATTTTCAGGCAGGCATGAAGAATGGCCACAGCCGTCATGCCGTCAACGTCGTAGTCGCCGTAGATGACGATCTTCCTGCCCTTGGTCGCGGCCGCGGCGATAAGGTCGGCCGCCTTGGCGGCGTCGTGCAGAAGCAGCGGGTCGTGAAGGTTGAGCAACTTGGGGTTGAGAAACGCCCTTGCCTGTGCCTCGTCGGCGATGCCGCGATTGCACAACACCTGCGCGATAAGCGGCGACGTTCTAAGCTTCGCCGCCAGTTCGACCGACTTCTGGTGGACGGGCGCCACTTGCCAACGTCGAAGGCTGGGCCTCCATGCAACCGACATCCTCTGCTCCTTCGAGGGCATTATAAGCCCGCGAGGAGCACATGACCAGACGCCTTATCATTCCGCCGCGGCGGCGGGTTACCAGTCTCTGCCTTGAAGGTCCAGCGGGCCGCGAGGCAATGGATTGCCGGCGAAGTCGAGGCACATTGCGATGTTCTTGTCGGTCAGTTTGACGCGGTTGCCGTTTTCGTCGCGCATCCAGACCACAACGTCCACCTTGCGCCAGCCCATGCGATGATAGAGCTGCTCCAACTGGGGCGTGCAGAAAAGCAGGCCAAGGGGAATGCCGCGGCGCTTAGCCTCGCCGACGGCGGCGTTCATCAGTTTTCCGCCAATGCCCGCGCCGCGAAGCGACGGGCTGACGGCAACGCTTTGTATGCCGAAGGCGTCCACTTCCACGCCGTCGCAGGAGACGGTTCTTCGCACCACGCCCACATGGCCAAGCACCCCTGCCGGGGTCTGATGGACAACGGTGAACTCGGGCTTGCAGCCGTGCCAGCAGCGTTCCTTGCCGAAAATGGCAGCGTCGGCGGGGAAGCAGTCGCAAAGCAGACGGCGAATTGCTGCGTCCAGTTGGGCGGTCATGCACGTTTCGTCAACAATCGTCAGATTGCAGCCTGCCGATTCGGGCCGTGTCTCCGTCGCCATCGACGTATCTCCGAACAATATGGAAAAGGCCCCTGGATGGGGCCTTTTCATATTGCGCTTTACTTATCGTGTTGTCTACGTTGCTTCGTGCACTTCTTCAAGGGCGGCTTCTTTGGAGTCCTTGCCTTCGAAGAACAGGTGCTTGTTATCGCCATCGACCTTAAGCGAAACTGTCACCTTCTTGAGGCCCTTGTAAGCGCCTCGGAGGATGTCCTCGCTGATGGGGTCTTCGATGTGCTGCTCGATGGCCCTTCGCAGCGGCCGGGCGCCGAAGTCGGGGTTATATCCCTTGTCGATGAGGAACTGCCTTGCCTCTTCGGTGAGTTCCAGTTCGAGGCCGTGCTCTTCGGCGAGCCGTTTGCGGACTTTCCTCAGCTCGTAGTCGACAATGCTGACCAGGTCGTTCCGCGTGAGCGACTTGAAGACGATGATGTCGTCGAGTCGGTTGAGGAACTCCGGCCGGAAGTATCGCTCGACTTCCTTATGCAGCATGTCCTTCATCTTCTCGTAGGTGGTTTCCTCGTCTCGTTTTGCGAAACCGAAGCCGCCCTTGGACTTGATCATTTCCGCGCCGATGTTGGTCGTGAGAATCAGCACGGTGTTGCGGAAGTCCACTCGCCGCCCGAAGGAATCGGTAAGGTGGCCTTCCTCCATGATCTGAAGAAGCATGTTGAACACGTCCGGGTGGGCCTTTTCGATTTCGTCAAGCAGCACCACGGCGTACGGTCGGCGGCGGATTCGCTCGGTAAGCTGCCCGCCCTCTTCGTAACCGACGTAGCCCGGAGGCGCGCCGATAAGCCGCGAGACGTTGTGCTTCTCCATATATTCGGACATATCCATCTGAATCAAGGCTTCCTCGTCGCCGAACATGAATTCGGCAAGGGCCTTGCTCAGCAGGGTTTTTCCGACGCCGGAAGGTCCGGCGAAGATGAAGCTGCCCATCGGTCGGCGCGGATCCTTGAGCCCGCTGCGCGCGCGGCGGATGCTCTTGGCGACGGCCTTGATGGCCTCGTCCTGGCTGACCACTCGCTTGTGAAGCTCGTTTTCCAGCTCCAGCAGGCGCTGGGCCTCTTCCTTCTCAAGACGGGTAAGCGGCACGCCGGTCATCTTCGAGACGACCTCGGCGACAACTTCCTCGTCAACAACTCCGTCGGCTTCGGTGGCCCGCTCGCGCCAGGTCTGCTGAAGCTCTTCTTTCTTGAGCCTCAGCGTGTCGGCCTTGTCGCGCAGTTCGGCGGCCCGCTCGTAATCGGCGTTCTTGACGGCCTCGTCCTTCTCGATCTGAAGCTTCTCGATCTGCGCCTCGATGCCGGCAAGATCGGGCGGCTTGGTCATGCTCTTAAGGCGGATGCGAGCGCCGGATTCGTCGATGACGTCGATGGCCTTGTCGGGCTGAACGCGGCCGGTGATGTACCGGCTGGAAAGCTCGACGGATTTCTCAAGCGCCACGTCGGTGATCCGCACGCGGTGGTGCGCCTCGTACCTGTCGCGAAGGCCCTTGAGGATTTCGAGGGTCTGCTCCTTCGACGGCGGGTTGACCATGATCGTCTGGAACCGCCGCTCGAGCGCGCCGTCCTTCTCGATGTACTTGCGGTACTCGTCCATGGTGGTCGCGCCGATGCACTGAATCTCGCCCCTGCTGAGCGAGGGCTTAAGCACGTTGGCTGCGTCGATCGCGCCTTCGGCGCCGCCGGCGCCAACCAGCGTGTGCAGCTCGTCGATGAACAGTATGACGTTCTTGGCGCGTCGCACCTCGTTCATCACTGCCTTGATTCGCTCTTCGAACTGCCCGCGATACTTCGTGCCCGCGACCATCATGGCAAGGTCAAGCGCCACGATCCGCCGCTCGTGCAGCAGCTCGGGCACGTCGTTTGAGATGATCTTCTGCGCCAGGCCCTCGACGATGGCGGTTTTGCCCACGCCGGCCTCGCCCAGAAGCACCGGGTTGTTCTTCGTGCGCCGGCAGAGAACCTGGATGACTCGCTCGATCTCGTCGCTTCTTCCGATGACCGGGTCAAGCTGGCCTTCGCGTGCAAGATCGGTAAGATCCCGACCGAAGCTGTCCAGCGCGGGCGTCTTGCTTTTTGCGCGTGCTGCCCGCTGGGGCTCGCCCGGCGCGCCGGCAGCGGCGGGCGCCGGCTCTTCGGCCTCGGCGCCGGCGCCAAGAAGCGTCAGCACCTCTTCGCGAACTTCCTCAAGCTTGAGGCCCAGGTTCATAAGCACCTGTGCAGCCACGCCGTCATGCTCGCGCAAGAGCCCAAGCAGAAGGTGTTCGGTGCCGATGTAGTTGTGGTTCAGGTTGCGAGCTTCCTCGATGGCGTATTCCGTCACCTTCTTGGCTCGCGGCGTGGTGGGCAGCTTGCCCATCGTGACCATGTCCGGCCCGGCCTTGACGAGCTTCTCGACCTCGACGCGCACCTTGTGCAGGTCTACGCCGAGATTCTTGAGCACGTTGGCGCCGACGCCGGAACCCTCTTTCACCAGGCCAAGCAGTATGTGCTCGGTTCCGATGTATTCGTGGTTGAATCGCTGCGCTTCCTGGTTGGCAAGAGCCATGACCTTCCGCGCACGCTCCGTAAAACGTTCAAACATCTTTTTGCTCCCTCTCCCGTCGGGGCGAGCTTTGTGTGGCGGGCGCTGCCCGCATAAGACCATCCGGCGCACAGACCGGAAGCCCGTTACATTTTATTCGCAAAGGCGATAATCTATCAACACCGCGTCATGAGGACATGGCGGTCTTGCTTCTACCCTATCGGCCGCTTCGGGCCGAAAGTTCAGAATTTCAGCCCTTGAAAATCGCGCAATGCCCTCGTATTGCCATGGTTTAGATACGCTTGCGCCCCGTGGGCGGTTCATCGCCGGGCCGCTCGGACGCCACGCAAAGAGGGGCTATTATGCTCTGGCTTGCGAAGCGACGCGCCATGTAATATACCGTTTCAAGGAGAATTCCGCGACATGACCCAGAACACCTATTACGACGATCTGCGGCTGCTTTCGGGCAGGATAAAGACTGTTGAAATTGGCGACTCCGAGGGCGCCAGAGTGCTTATTGCCCCCGCCTTCGGGGGCAGGGTCATGACATCAACGCTCGCCGGGCCCGACGCCGAAGGCTTCGGCTGGGTCAACAGGCAGTTCATTTCATCCGGCGCTGACGATGACGTTTTCAACAACTACGGCGGCGAAGACAGGTTCTGGCTTGGGCCCGAGGCAGGCCAGTTCGGGCTTTGGTTCAAGAAGGATGATCCATTCGACCTGCTTCACTGGAAGACGCCCGCGGGCCTCAACCGCGGCAAGTTCAGGCTGACGAGCCAAAGCAAAACGGCAGTGGCGATGACTGCCGACTTCAAGGTGCAAAGCTACAGCGGAACCACTTTCACCTGCGCCGTTCGTCGGGTGGTGCGGCTGCTGTCTCGTGGCCGGGTGGCGGAAATGCTCGGATCGCCAATCCCCGCCGGCGTCAAGTCGGTGGCGTTCGAGTCGGCCAATACGCTGGTCAACGCCGGCGAGCAGGCGTGGACGCCGTCAACGGGCCTGCTGTCTGTCTGGGTGCTTGGCCAGTTCAAGCCGCTGGAGCGGGGCAGAATTATCGTTCCGTTCAATCGCGGGTGCGAAAGCGAACTCGGACCCAAGGCGACGACGAGCTACTTTGGCGATCTTCCGCCCCAGCGCTGCAAAATTGGCGAGGATCATCTGCTGTTTTCATGCGACGGCGAATTCCGCTCGAAGATCGGCATATCGCCCGCGCGGTCGAAGAACGTGCTTGGAAGCTACGACCCCGACAAGCGCTCGCTTACCATCGTTCAGTTCAACCTGCCCGGCGGCGCGTCACGCCTGCCCTACGTCAACAGCCTGTGGCGATTGCAGGATCAACCTTTCGCCGGCGACGTAGTAAACGCTTACAATGACGGAAAGACGCAAGGTTCCCAAAAGCCTCCCGGCAGGTTTTACGAGCTTGAGACATCCAGCCCCGCGGCGCAGTTGTCGCCTGGACAGGACGTTACGCACGTTCACCGGACAATGCATTTTCAGGGCGCCGCCGAGGGGCTTTCGCAAATCGCCCTGCGGGTGCTTGGAGCGGACCTTGCTCAAATATAGACTGAGTGGCATACGTATGCGGGCCTTGACGCGCTTCGTTCCGCGCGAGCTTAGCAACCGGGAGATGTCCTCTTGAGCCTGCCAACGCAGACCGACGCCCAAAGGCCCCCGCACAGGCGCACGCTGGAGGATCGTCTGCGCCCTCCTCTGATTGCCAGATCCGCCCCAAGGGACATGGTCGTCCTGATTCTGCTGGCGGGACTGGCGATTGTGCTGCTTCCGCTTGCTGGCGTTGACCCCGGCGCGGTGGCGCAGGGCGACGCCGACGAGTTCCAGTACGTATTTCGCAGCCTAATCGGCCCGATGGCCTCGATTTACCTGTTGATGGCGCTTGGCTTTTTGCTTTGCCTTCGCGTTGGCGCGGTCGATCTGGGAATGTGGGCCGTCAGTTCGTTGGGGGGTTGGGCGGCTGCATCGCTGATCAATCGCGGGCTTGCGCCATCGGCGGCGATAATCGGCGGCGCGATCGTCGGCTCGGCCATCGGGCTGATTCACGGAGCGGTGACCTGCATGTTCCGCCTGCCATCCGCCCTTGTCACTCTGGTGTCGGCGGGGGTGATCGTGCTTGTGATGAGCATGCAGGGGACCGACCGCGTGACGGTCTCGGGCAAGGTTTTTGAAGGCTGGCACATGACGGTCGTTGTTGACCAGCAGCAGGAGGCCGACGATGAAGACGCACCGCCCGCGACCGTGCGTGTCGAGCACAGCCAGCCTCTGTACGTCACTCGAATGATGCTGGTGATCGCGATTTATTCGGTCGTGCTTGGCGCGATGATGCTTGGCGAGATGATCGCCCCCGGATGGGCGTTGGCGTACCGTCGGGGGCTTCTGGCGGCAGCGCTGGTGGTTTCGGGCGCGTTGTCGGGCGCTGCCGGCGGGCTTTGGCTGCTTGACCATAACGCCGCGCCAATGGCCAGCCGTCCGATTGACAACCTTCTGCCCGTCTCGGCGGCAGTGCTCGCCGGAGGACTGATGCTTGCCGGAAAGGGCAGATCGCTACTGGCCGGCGTGCTTCTGCCATTCGCCATGCTGCTGGCGACCATATGGCAGGCGAACATCCTGCACATCCAGAGATTCGGATACTCCCTGCAGACGCTGATGCTCATCGTCATGACCTTGTTCACGTTCGCCGCGGCCAAGGGATTCTCCAACGGCCGGGGGGGACATCTGCTTGTTGCGTGCTGGGCGTTGTGCGCGTTTGGGATGATCCTGCT
>JAAYCO010000009.1 GCA_012729725.1 Planctomycetota bacterium | reverse complement strand
CCATGCGGGGCTTCGTACGTTGGGTCCGTTGGATTACTGGTGTTGTGCGAGGTCTGTCAATTTCATCAAGCCAAAGCCATGAATGGCAACCTCGGAGGCAAGCAATGCAATTGTGGTATCTGTCCCTCTAGCGACACTGCCGCCTTCGCCTGCACAGCGAAACAAATCCTGCCGCCAGAAATGTCGCAATTGTCGCAGGCTCCGGCACAAGATAGTAGAAAGATGTGGATTCGTAAATGGCGCTCTGGCCCCCATAGTTCTCAATGCTGACATTCAGGCCAGTGTCGAAAGCGACCAGATCCTGAAGCATCCATCTGCACTGTGACGCCTGAAGAATGCCGCTGAGGATGTCCGGCTCGCCCGACTCTCTGTCTTTCAGCGTATCCATCAAAAGAAGCCCGCCAAATGCGCCCACATCAGTGGCCGGATACGCGGGATCGCCATCGTCATCCTGCTTAAGCACGTGGTTGTAATAGAATCCGCCATTGTAGGCGTCTTCCAACCCCGTGCCGTGCAGAACTCGTTCGCCGTCGACAAGAATCCGTTCATCGCCTTCGAGTATGTTGGACTTCAAGCCGTCTGCATCACTTTCCGGCGCCTTTATCGTGAGGATGTTGCCGACATAGTGGCCCTTGCCGCTAACGCTGAGCATATTGTGCGTGGCCGAACCCGGATTCGATACGTTATACCCTGCGTGAAAGTATCCCATGTCGTCCGCAACAGGACCAGCTTCATATTCAACGATCCCGCCGCCTATCGCAAAATCCTCCTGGCCGGCGTTGTAAATCTCGACGGTAACGCCGTCTCTATATGGAATGGGGAAATAACAGTAGTAACCATCTGTTGAGTCGGTTCCCATGGGCAATGACTTGTACTGTTGTGCAGATGAACTTGCTGCGCCAAAGAATGCTCCAATTGGAACATCGACTGCAAACTCGGACTGTGCCCCGTAGTTTATACGAATGCGAAGGTTGGCTAAGGCTGCGTCAGAGGGATCATCCATTTTCAGATTGAGTTTTCTTATGACGCCGCTTTGGCCGCTGCCCATGCTGGCCAGCGAAATGCTTTGGCCGGCAGCGATGCTTTGAGCGGCGGTGTTGAGCTTGGTGGAGGATAGTGATTCGCCGGCCGGGTTGGCCCCGACATTGGAAATGACGGCAGCAGCCTGCTGCCTGGCCGAAGATTGCTGGTCCGTGAGCGAGCCTGTATACGATGCGACACTATCGTTGCTGTGCAGTTGGTAATTCAGTTGATAGTAGCCTCGCCGCGTGTAGCTCGTCATGCCTGGCTGGCTCGTGTGCGCGAGATTGGTCCACTCGACTTTCAGTGACGTGCTGAAGCCTATGGGTTCATAACTCATCTGTCCGCCGGCCACGGTCTGAACAAGAGGGCTCTTGAAAAGGTTTGTATCATCCGTGGCGTAGGAGCCGCCAAGCAGAGTGTTGGTATCAGTGACGACCATCGCGACGCCGTCAACCGTAATCGTCACCGCGCGACCCCCATTGGCGGTGGCGTGAGGCATCCAATAGCGAGTCAGCACGCCGGAGCCCTGCACATCAAGAAGAGTCACCGTTGTTTCGTTATCCGTCAGCGCATTAAGCTGACGATCATAGCCGGGATACCAATTCCAGTCTTCGTTGGCGCCAGAGCGGTCATAACTGCTGGCCATGTGGCTAGTCATCCCTGTCTTGGCGGATGGAAGACTGGCCCAGTTGATGAGCGTCTCGTATCCTGTGATCTCATCCGCAGGCGCGGCTTGAGCAATGAACAATATCCCAAAGGTGAAGATGAAGAAAACGGCTATGTTTCTCATGGCGTATCCCTCGCGTGCGCATCTCTGGAACTCACGCTCCAATCCTCTCGTCAGAACCTGGCGGGAAGCACGCATTTGTATTTTATCCAGATTCTCTCACTCTGCAAGCAGTTTAACAAGGTATGTTCATTGATTTGACGCCACCGTGCGCTGGATGCACAAGCAGGTTACAGAAAGAAATGAAAGCTGTTTCATCTTGCGCTGATGCTGATATCATCTAGTGAAAGCCGTATGGTTTGTGCATTAATGACAGACGGCACGGACGTTGCTCTGATCGTCGCCAAAGGAACCGACATGGCGTTATGTGAAATTCATTTCCCGGCCCCGTCGCTTGGCAAGCAGTGCTGCATGAACGTGATATTGCCCGATGGCAAGGGGCCTTTCGGGGTGCTCTACCTGCTGCATGGCCTGAGCGACGACTACAGCACGTGGGTGCGGCGGAGCAACATCGAGCGGCACGCCGCCCAGAGCAACTTGATTGTAGTAATGCCCGACGGAGACAGAAGCTGGTACTGCAATTGGCCCGGCCCCGTTGGGCAGGCGTATGAGGATCACATCGTAAAAGACGTCGTCGGTTTCATCGACCGCACGTTCCATACTATCGCTCACGGCAGAAGCAGGGCCATCGCCGGCCTGAGCATGGGCGGATACGGGGCGATCATGCTGGCCATGCGGCACAGCGGCATGTTCTCCGTTGCTGCTTCGCATTCGGGGGCGGTGGGCTTTGCGCATTCCCCGGCATTGTCACGCCAGGATGTGCACCGACTGGCAATTCCGCTGCCGCCAAACGAATATGACTGCTACCGCCTGGCCACCAAATGCGCCAAGGCGGGAGTGAAGCTGAACCTCCGCCTGGATTGCGGCACCGAAGACTTTCTGATCGAGGAAAACCGCTTGTTCGTTGCGCACCTTCGTCGGCTTGGACTCAAGCACGAGTACCAGGAGTATGGCGGCGCGCACAACTGGGACTACTGGGATCTGCACATATGCGACACGTTGTCGTTTGTGACTGAGCGCCTCAAGAAAAAGTAAGGAGACACACCATGGGATGGGGACGAATGTTCCTTTTAGGCAACATTGGCCAGCAGTTGGACATCGAGGATCAACGCAAGGAGATCGAGTCGCTAAAGGGCAAGCTCCAGAGCGCGGGTTCTTCCGAGGATGTTGACCTTCTTCAGCTTCATCGAGAAAACGCTGAGCTTCGCATGTATCTGGCTGCGCTAGTGCGATACCTGATCGTCAAGGAAATCATCAATCCGAAGGAATTCCGCATCCTCGTGGACCAGATCGACAGGGAAGACGGCCTGCACGACGGCGGCTTCTCCGGCGACGTCGTCTAAGACTGCACAGTGCTAGAGCACGAGCAGGCCCTTAGGGCTGTTGGGCGTTAAGGGCCTGCTCGTCGCCAGAGCCTCGCATGGAAAATGTGTGGGTTCTAGCAACCTTTGCGCAGCGAAACCCTGCCCTTCATCTCCGAATAACACACAGGAATCGAAACCAGCGCGATGGACGGAGCCCCGCATGGCAATGCGGGGACCTGACTCCATGTCGCGGAGCGACACCTCGCCGTTGTATTTGTTTCATGTGATGATCACGACGCGAACAAGAAAACAGCAAACGTCGTGGTTTCGCTGCGCGATGACAGTCAAGTCCCCGCATTGCCATGCGGGGCTCCTTATGTTGCGCTGGTTTCGATTCCAGCAGAGGCTCACCTTGTCCGCCGCATCAGTTCTTTGTCGTGACCGCGTAGCTGGTGTTTCGCCACACCAGCTTGGCGCCCTTGCGAAGCTTGCTGATGGACAGGATTATCGCGTACAGCGTGATCAGGCAGCCCAGCCAATAGGTCAGGCAGTACAAGGGCTTTGCCTTGATCAGCTTATAGAATCTTCCGATAACGCTTACCTGCATCACGACCGCCGCCAGACCCAGCAGGCCCGTTACGAGCCACGCAGTGCCTGCGCCGGCGAAGTACGCCGCCAGGCCCAGAGCCGCCGAGATGTAGGGCACGACGCCCATGCAGAACATCAGGGCAAACGAGGCGATGAGTCGCCCAAGCGTGCCAAAGGTTCCGTAGAAGATGCGGCTCCAGCCAAGAAGAATCGACCGAAGCGAAGTGTACATTCGCACCATGTACAGGCCCTGGCTTCGGACAACCCTCAATTTCAGGCCCGCTTTCTTGGTTATATCCGCCATGTGCATGTCTTCGTTGACCTTGTCTCTCACCGCCTCGTGCGTTCCGATCTTCATATAGGCCTCGCGCGAGATCAGGATGAACGCGCCGTTGGCGTAGGCGGGACGGCACTTGGGGTTGTTGACCTTGTCGGGATCGTACCAGATCATCATCACCCCGCTGCACACGGGCTGGATTGCGTTTTCCCACAGGCCCTTCATTTCGAGGATAGGCAATACGCTGAGCATATCTATATGATTATCGATTGCGTATTGCACAGCCACCGAGATCGTGCGGTTAGAGAGCTGGCGGCAGTCGGCGTCGATCATGCAGATCCACTCGCCGTTGGCGGTTGAAATGCCGGTCTGCATGGCGTTGTTCTTTCCGCACCAGCCTTCGGGCAGGTGGTCGATGTTCACCAGCCTCAGACGAGTGTCTTCCTCGCACAGGCCGCTGACGATCTGGGCGGTGCGGTCGGTCGAGCGGTCGTTGCAGACGATCATCTCGAAGTTGGGGTAATCCTGGGAAAGCATCGTTCTGATGCACGTGTCGATGCAGGCTTCTTCGTCCTTGGCTGCAACGACAACGCTCACCAGCGGCGGCTTGTCGCCTGGGCCGGCGTAATCTCCGGTCAGAACGAAGCCATGTTTGCGTTCGCGGCGGATCTTGAGGTGGCGTGAAGACCATATCAGACTGACAGCGCCCGATATGACGGCGAGTAATACGGCTATGGCTGTCAAAACTGCTCCTTCATTTCATGCTTGAGGGGCCGGCTGCGATTTGTGCAGATTCAGCGTCAGTTCCACCTCTCCCACCGAAAGCCCCAGCCGGCGGGCGATTTCAATGAGACTCATGTCCATCGAGTAAAGGCGAAGCACTTCCTGCTCCTGCGTTTGAACCACACCGGACTCAACCGGCGTTGCCGAGAAACTATCAAGCTTCTTAAGCTCGCGCACCTGCACCCGGGCCTGATCGACAAGATCCTGCAACTGGCTCATGCGGGCCTCAAGGCGCCGATCGATTTGCCGGGCCAACTCTTTCAACTGATCGTCACGGGCGGCGTTTCTTCGCCTGGCGATGACCAGCACCCCCGAGAGCAGAAGGGCGGAGACCGCCAACAGCAGCGTGCAGATTGTCAGCATCTGCTCATACGTCATTTAGCGTCCTCGAAAGCTTTTTGCGCAGCGGCCATCACCTGCCGCACTGCGGCGTGATGAGCCTCGGCCGCTCGCTGACAATCGGCGAATTCGGGAGATGCGGTGATGTCTTTTCCATCAAGGCTGCCGACTTTCACGCGCAGCGGCCCGTACGGCGTTTCAACAGTAACATGCCGCCTGAGAAGCTTGCGGCGCCTGCACAACCTGTGTCGCACGCCAAACGTCGTCGTGTGGCGGAAGATGATCTCCTGGGCCGCCGATACGTCCGCCGGCGCGCACAAGGCCGAGAGCACCCAGGCGGGTCGCGACTTCTTCATGACAATGGGCGTTGCCCATGCATCAACGCAGCCGCCGGCAAGAAGCTTCTCCAACGTGTCGGCGATGATTTCGCCGGTTGTATCGTCAAGGTTCGCCGAAAGCTCAACAAGCGAATCGGCATTACCTTCGCCGCCTTGGGCATCGCCAAGGAACACTCTTAGCAAACCCGGCAGGGGGTCGCCCTCGCGCGTGCCCGCGCCGTAGCCGACGGCGGACACCAGCATTGCCGGCATCGAGGAGAACGACTCGGCGAGGGTCGTGAATATTGCTGCTGCCGTCGGCGTGACGGCCTCGCCCTTGACGTTGTGCTGACTGATCGGCACGCCCTTAAGCAATTCCGCCGTTGCGGGCGCTGGAACGGGCATAATGCCGTGAGCGCTGGAGACCGTGCCGTCGCCCAGCGGCAGGGGCGAACATATGATGCGGTCGATATTCAGCATTTCCATTGCCAGGCACGCGCCCACGATGTCCATAATGCTGTCTATCGCGCCGACCTCGTGAAAGTGGACGTGATCGATGGGGCACTGGTGAACCTTTGCCTCGGCTGCGCCAAGGCGTTCAAAAACCGCCTTTGCACGTTGGGCAGCTCTGGGCGGCAGTTGGGCGGCGTCGATCATCGCAATAATGTCGCCCAGGTGGCGGTGCGGGTGGTGGTGGTCGCCGGCGTCCACCTCGAACTTCAGACCCGACAGGCCATGCCTGGTGACGTTCTGGATCGAAAGCCCCGCGTGCGACTCAAGCCTGGCCAGTTGCTTCTGCAGGTCTTCGAAACTGCATCCAGCCGAGATGAGAGAAGCGACGATCATGTCGCCGCCTGCCCCCGCAAAACAATCAAAGTAGGCAACCGTCATCGGTAATAGATTCCTTCCTTCTGCGAAGTGTAACAAGCAGCGGCAACAATTCAAGCTCGGCTCGCGCCCGTGCTCGCTCCGCGCGCGGATGCCCAATCGATCTGCTATGATTTATCAGGGGGACGAACAATGGCTGGCATGGAACGCACAAACGGAGACCGCCGGTGGGTGCAGGTTCACCTGCCGAATCACCCCGTGGATGATTATCAGGACATTCTTGATGATCACGATGGGGGAATGCCCGATTCCTGGGCGTATAACGCCGAGTTGCCAATAGACTGGGCGCCAAACGACGCACTGGGCGATACGGGGCCTCAGGACGAAATCACCACAACCGCGTGGATAGACTTCCAGAAGGGCCACGCGGTTGTGACGCTTAACGGCGACATGTACGCAGATGCCCCGCCGGATGGACTTACCGAAGAGGCCGAGCGGGTGCTTCTGGAATGGGCGGGCGCGCAACGTCGAGATAAGGCGCCGCTGCCTCACGAGCCGCCGGATCACACTGCCGACGCCACCGCCGGCGACGTGCCGGGTAAAACCTGACGAGGCGGTCAGTTATCGATCTTGAGTCCGACGACAACCTGCCCGCCGGTTGGCAAAGCACCGCGCTCCACGCGGGCGACTGTAGCGTCTATCTTGTCGCCGGGGGGCAGTTGTTCGGCAAGTGCCTGAGCCTCAGGGGCGATGACCTGCACATGCTGCCCGGCTTTTATCGGCGCAACGGGCGACACCACCATGCCCATTCCGCCTGGCGAAACGTCTATGCACCTGGCAGGGTATTCCTTGTTGGCTGAGGCATGATAAAACTTCACAGGGGCGGCAATCTTGCTGCGAGCGTGCCTGCGACGATCTGATCCCGACGGCTTGGCCATGGGCGCACTTTATCCTTTTCTTGTCCGACAGACTGCTTTACTATCGACACCAGGACGTTTTGTTGTTGAGCCAATTCGGCGGCCCACGCCGCCTGGGGAGCTACGGATGGCACTTAAGCGAATAGGAATTCTGACCGGCGGCGGCGATTGTCCGGGATTGAATGCGGTTATCAGGGCGGTGGCGAAGAACGCCATGGGCGCCGGCATCGAGGTCATCGGAATCGAAGACGGTTATCTTGGCCTGATTGAAGATCGTTTTTGCCCGCTCAAACGCGACGATGTAAGCAACATTCTGACCTTGGGCGGCACGATTCTGGGTTCATGTAATAAGGCCAATCCTTCATCGTATGCGGTGCGTCAGGACGGCAAGTGGGTGATGAAGGACGTTCGCGACCAGGTCATCAAGCACTACAAGAAGGCGGGGCTCGACGCCCTTGTAGTCATCGGCGGCGACGGAACCATGAGCGGCGCCGCCAAACTCATCGACGCCGGCATGAGCATCGTCGGAGTGCCCAAGACCATCGACAATGACCTTTGGGGCAGCGACGTGACCTTCGGGCACGACACTGCCGTGACGACGGCCTCCGATGCGCTGGACAAGGTGCATACAACGGCATCGAGCCACCATCGAGTGATGGTTGTCGAAATCATGGGCCGGTACGCGGGCTGGCTTGCGCTTAATGCGGGGGTCGCCAGCGGCGCGGATGTGATCCTTATTCCCGAGATTGCATTCGACATCGAAAAGGTAGCCGCCAAATGCGTTGAACGCAGCAAGATAGGCAAGCGGTTCACGATTATCGCAGCCGGCGAGGGCGCCAAACAGGCAGGCGGCAAGATGTTCATAGACCACATAAATGAAGCGTCGCCGGATCCGATCCGCCTGGGCGGCGTCGCCAAGTTTGTCTCCGACCAGGTTGAAAAGATCACCGGGATCGAGAGCAGGTCGATAGTGTTGGGGCACATTCAACGCGGCGGCCCGCCAACTCCCCGCGACCGCCTGCTGGCGACGGGCTTCGGGCACCACGCCATGTGCCTGGTTCACAAGGGCAGCTTTGGCAGGGTCGTCATCAAGAAAAACGGCGTGATAGACTCAATACCCATAGTTGATGTCGCGGACAAGGTCAGGACCGTGCCGCTTGATCATCCGATGCTGGAGGCGGCTCGGGCACTCGGAACAAGCTTCGGAGATTAGTCGTTCGGATGAACCCGCTGTATCAGATCCACAAAGCGTGCCTTTTGTTTGCCGTGCTGGCGGTGCTTGGCGGCCAGTTGGCCGCGGGGCAGATGGTGCTGTCGCAATCTGCCGTCGAGAAGACTGCCGAAGAGTACTCCGCTGCATCAAACGCTCGGGTGGGCATAGTCATTATCGATCTTGCCAGCGGGGCCACGGTCGCAGCCGTGCGGCCGGGTGAGCAGTTCATGCCCGCCAGCAATCAGAAGGTGCTGACCAGCGCGTTTGCGATGTCTCGCCTGGGAGAGAACTTCAACTTCACCACCAGCGTTCACCTGGTTGGCTCGGACATTCATGTCGTGGGTTCCGGCGATCCTGCCTTTGGCGATCCGACAGTTGCAGCCTCGGTAGGCGCGAGCATATATGACGAGTTCGACCGCTGGACGCAGGACATCCGCCGCGAGATGGGGACGAGAATCGACGGCGACATTGTTGTGCATTCGACGTTCACTCGCGATCAGGCCCAGCCGCTGGAATCTTTCCGCCACCCCGACTGGCCGAAGAACCAGCACCACAACTGGTTTGTCGCTCCGGTGACGGGGCTCAATTACCACAATAACTGCTTCGACGTGATTTTTGTTTCAAGGGCGGGGACGATTGCGCCCGTGGTTACGCCGGCGAGCCGATTCATAAGCATTCAGAACCGCACCAGCGCCGGCAGCAAGCACGTATGGTCGCTCCGGTCCAACGCCGACGATTCGGTGCTGACCGTGCAGGGCACGGTGCGCTCGGCGAGCAACAGCCCTCTTAGCGTGGCTGCCGATCATCCGCCGCTTATGGCGGGGCGGGTGCTTGCTGAAAGGCTGGTGCTTGGCGGAGTCGATTTTCGCGGAAAGGTCAGATACGCGACTCAAGCTCTGCCGGCGGAGAGCAAATGTCTTTCGACCAGTAACGGGCCGCTCTCGGTGGCGTTGGCGGTCGCCAACAAAAGAAGCATAAACATGGCGGCCGAGTCTATGTTCCTTCGCGCGGGCGACGGCACGTGGGCGGGCAGTGCCCGAATCATGAAGCAGGTGCTGGTGAAGGACTGGAGCATAGATCCAGCCGACATCGAGATCTGCGACGGCAGCGGGCTGTCGCGCCGCAATCGCATAACGCCCAGAGCAATGGCGGGCGTGCTAGACAGGTTCACTCGCAGGGACGATTATCTTGCCTTCGCGCATAGTCTGGCCGTCAGCGGCGTTGACGGAACGTTAAGCGACAGACTTACGGGCGCTTTCAGAGCGAAGGTTGTCGCCAAGACAGGTTACATTCTGGGCGTGTCGTGCCTGAGCGGTTACGCGCTGGACTGGGAGAACCGCCCCCGATACGCATTCTGCATTCTCGCCAACAACGTGCCTGGCGGCCAGGCATGGCGCACCAAGAACATGCAGGATGAACTCTGCCGGATGATGGTCGCCGCCGCTGCCGTCAGGAAGTAGCGTCGCAGTCGCCGCCGGGGCTCGCCGCTGCTGGCTGCTCGTCGTCGCTTTCTTGCGTGCGCCAGCGTGCGTGTGGTTCTCGCTTGGGCTGCTCCATCAGTTTGTCGCCGGCCTTGTTGCAGACGGCGACGAATGAATCGACCACTTCCGGATCGAACTGGCTTCCGGCCATGCGGACGATCTCGTCGATGGCCTGATCGCGGCTCATGGCCCGCCTGAATACGCGGTCGGAGGTTATCGCATCGAACACGTCTGCGACAGCCAGAATTCTTGCTGTAAGCGGGATCTTCGGCCCGCTGAGGCCCTCGGGATAGCCTTTGCCGTCGTATCGTTCATGATGGTAGCGAACGGCGGGGATTTCGTGTTCGAGGAATTCCATGCCTTCCATGATTCGCACGCTAAGCAGGGGGTGGCGTCGCATGTTCTTGATCTGCTCGGCGTCGAGCTGGCCCGGGCACAGCAGCAGGCTGTCGGGCATAGCCAGCATGCCGATATCGTGCAGCATTGCGGCCACTTCGATGCGTTTGACCACGCGTTGGGGCAGGCCCATTTCGTTGGCTATGAGCCCGGCGTATCGCTGCACCTTTCGCGCATGGTCGGCCATGTTGGGATCGCGCTGTTCAAGCACTTCGACCACTTCTTCGACAGCCTGCAGGAAGAGATCCTTGAACTGCGTGTCAAGTCCGGCGAGCTTCCGGCAGAGCACTTCGACCTTCCTGCCGTCGTTGGGACTGGCGCCACCGTGCATGTCGTTTGCAAGCACGGCGCGGTTTCTGCCGGCTTCCTTGGCTGCGTATAGCGCCTGGTCGGCAAGCGACAGCATGCCCTCGGGGCTGTCGATCATGCCGGCGTTTAGATCGGCTATGCCTATCGATACGGTCAGGTTGAACTTCAGGTTGCCCGATGAGAAGGGCTGGCTTGAAACGTTCTGCAGAATTCGCTTGGCCACCTGCATTGCGTCGGCCGAGAAGGTTTCAGGCAGCAGGATGGCGAATTCGTCGCCGCCGAACCGTGCGGGCAGGTCCGCCTTGCGGCATGCCTTCTCGATGCAACCGGCGAGGAATTTCAGGGCCTCGTCACCGGCCTGGTGCCCGGCGGAGTCGTTGATGGCCTTAAAGTAATCCATGTCGAGCATGATCACCGACATCGGGCGGTTGTATCGCCTCGATTGGTGATAGAAGCAGTCGAGCACCTCGCTGAAATGCCTGCGGTTGGCAAGACTGGTAAGCTGGTCGGTCTTGGACATGTGGGCCAGACGCTCGAACGCGGATTGAAGGCGTCGAGCGATGACCAGTGGCTCGCCGTGCAGGTCGTGCGTCAGCGGCTCGCTGCTGGTCTCGCCGCTGTCAAGTTGTTGAAGGCGGCGCAGCAGCCGAACCACCGGCCCGGCGATAAGCATGTGTGTTCCCATGATGACCAGCAGCACCAGGCCCACCGACAGCGACAGGATGATCAGAACGATCCGCCTGGCGGCGGCGGCCTGTGCGTAAATCTGCGATGCTGGCAGGTCGGCGCGGAAGTATCCGAGCGTCTTTCCGCTGGTGTCGCTTGCCAGCCAGGCCACCGAAAGCCTGTCGTCGCCCGAGGGCCAGACCGCCCGGGCAGTTGAGGCGTCCTGCAGCACCTTTGGCGGCAGGGAGTCGGCGTTGACCACCGTAACCTGCGCGCCGGCGGATCGACCCATGGATGCAAGCATGTCGTTGCTCAGGGTAGTCGCCAAGTAAAGATGCCTGCCGCTCGAACCCGAGGTGCAATGCCGCGAGAAGACAATGATGCTTTTGTTGATTCTCATCAGCCCGCTGTCGCGCCGAGCCTCCGCGGCAGCAGAGGCCAGTTCCGCCCGCAGGGCGTCATTCAAGCCTTGCGCGCCCCATGCAGCCACAATGCCTGTTGAATCGCATGTCCATGCAAATGATATCTTGGAGTTTTCAAACAGCGGCGTTGCCATTTGGGCGAGTTGTGCATCCCCGATGGTCGCATTTTGCGAATCCGTCAGGTTGGCAATATTGGACAGGTGCAGCGTTTGCGCCGCAAGTATGCCGCTTGCGCTTTGTTCAACTCGATGGGCCTGATCGTGAAGGGCAGCGTCGCGCTGTGATTCAACATAGGGCTTGAACAGATAGGAATCCAGCAACAGAATGGCGCCCGTCAGACATACTGCCAGTATCAGAAGAGCGCCCGGTGATGTCAGTCTAAGCCTGCCTTGCATTTGTTTCCTCATGGGTGCGTATACAGCACTACCGCATACCTTTATCTTCGGCAATGAAGGGCTGCGGCTTGACAAGTCATGGGTGGGGCCGGTGCGTTTTGATGTGGGCGGGCAAGCGTGATGAGGTTTATTCAGCGGGCAAGCGACAAGTCTATGGCAGGTGAACGATGCCGCGCTTCAATGCGTATCTGACCAGTTCATTGACGTTGTGGATGTCGAGCTTTCGCATCAGGCGAGTGCGGTGGGTGTCGACTGTTTTGACCGCCAGTCGGAGATGATGGGCGATCTGGCGGTTTGTTCTGCCCTCCGCCACCATCTGAAGCACCTGGCGTTCGCGGATCGTGAGGCTGTCGTATCTATCCTCGGCAGGGAGTTCACCCACCTGCCGATGTTCCGGCTGGTCGAAGAACGGGCGGCCTGAGGCGACGGTCCTGATGCCCTCGGTCAGCTTGTGGGCAGCGGCGTCTTTAAGCAGGTAACCAGCCGCCCCTGCCTGAATTGCGCGGACGACGAAATGCTCGTCGTCGTGCATCGTAAGCATCAGCACTCGCAAGGACTTAAACTTGCGCGTGAGCTCCCGGCAGACATCCAGGCCGTTGAGTCCTGGCATTTCAATGTCCAGCACCACCACGTCCGGGTCAAGCTGTTGGGCCATCTGGCAAACGCGCAGTCCATCGCCGCATTCGCCAACAACCTTCATGCCTGGATCACGGTTGATTATGAAGGCCAAGCCTTCACGGACCATCAGATGGTCATCAACCAGAAGAACCGAAAGTGTCTTGTCCGTCATGCTGCCCCTATTTACTTTGCGGAGAGACTTTTGCCTTGATCCATGTTACATATCCTTGTGCTCCAGAGGAAGAGAATTCTGTCCAGGTTGTGCAATCTGCGTGCTTGCGCCGGCGACGCCACGGGATCGCCGGCGGGATTTTATCATCCGCCAAACGGCTTTCTTGACAGGGCGGGCCTTGGCGACTATGCTGACCTGAAGCTTGCCCGGGTGGCGGAATTGGCAGACGCGCCAGCTTGAGGGGCTGGTGGGCTTCGGCCCATGCAGGTTCAAGTCCTGTCCCGGGCAGTTATGCATGATACCCAAGGTCTATAGGGCCTTGGGTTTGAGCCAGGTGTGTTACACTCCCTCGGGGCTGGTCTTTTCGAGATTGCTTCACGAGTGCCGGCATTTCAAGCCTTCAAGCGATGTGGTTGCGCCGGATGCTTAAGCGGCTGTGCTGATCGGTTGAGAAATCTCGGCGTGGCGCAAAAAAGAAGTGAAGCAGATAGTCTTTCGATCAGCATATTCCAGTCAGGTCTACAATGCTCGATCGACTGCCTGCTTCACATTTAATTCTAGGCGCGCAATCGGCAAATCAAGTGAAGCGCGAAAGA
This sequence comes from Planctomycetota bacterium, assembly GCA_012729725.1. GTDB lineage: Bacteria > Planctomycetota > Phycisphaerae > SM23-33 > SM23-33 > JAAYCO01. The sequence continues at coordinate 45,583 of JAAYCO010000009.1, read as the reverse complement.
TTCCGTGATTATCCTACGCATCGGCCTTCGCCGATTTCTTTCCGCCCTGGGCTGGGCCGCTGGCGGTGGAATCCAGCATCGACTTGCCAACGCCGACAATGGCGTGCAGCAACAGCGATATCACCAGCAGCAGAAGCAACGTAGACCACACGTACGTAAGCAGTGGCCAGAGGTTCTGCATGATGTTCTCAAACTGGGTGTTCATGAGGCCGACAATGCGAATCACGCCGGCTATGAGCACCACCGCCAGCAGAGTCGGCACGAACGGCCGGCCCGCGGGGGCCATCCGCACGGCAAGGCAGACCACAAGGTACACGAACAGCGGAACATGCCACTGCAACCAATCCAGCCCGCCCCATGCCTGCAACGTGCGGCGAATGAGCCTCACTTGTCCTTCAAGCTGATTCCAGAACGAATTCCAATCGCCGGGCAGCGCCTGCTGAACCGTTGCTTGTGTCTGCTCATTGGTTGGCTGAACACCCAGAGGCGCTGACGCCTCGAACTTGCTGATGACTTCCTGCCCGAAGAACTGGTTGGAAATGATGATTCCCGCACCGCATGCCGCAATGCATATCAGCGAGGCGACAATAGGCCCGACCAGCCTGAGCTTGGGAGCGGCCTCAGTGGGGGCCTGTGGTTCCTTGTCCTTCTCCTGCATGTCGGGCATTATGCGGGCTCGGCGGATCTCGCCGCCGGTTATCAGGCAGCCGAAAATGTAGGACATCTCGGAAACTATCGTGCCCGGAAGCAGCGCCCAACTGACCCATCCTGGGCTTATAAGACGGCGCCACAACCACTGAACACCCATGCCCGCCGAAATAATCAGGATCATCCAAACTGCAAATGTCGCATATATCACGGTTTTCACCTCTCCGTAAGCTAACCGCACCTTGATGTATTGATTATCGGACGAAGGGGTTGCTCAACTACAGCCGTTTGAGAAATGCGATGTGCGGCCCGGCCGGCATGCGGACCTTACGACGGAACCAATGAATTCGCCTGCATATGACGCCAGAAAGCCTCCCCCGGGCACTGAGTCTTCGCCCCCGGCGCATCTCGATGGCCGATGATGTTGCGTGCGGGTATGCCATAGCGGGCGCTTAGATACTCCAGCAGCCGTCGCAGAGATTCCATCTGCGCCTGGCTCGGAAGCGAGTCCGTAAAATCACCCACCAGGCAGATGCCGATGCCGTACTCGTTGTACTCGTTATCCGGCGTGCCGCCTGTATGCGCCCCCCATTTCTGCACGTTCCACCGGCTTCCGACTTCAACCAGGCCGTCCGGACCGCCGTTGCCGTTGGTTATGACAAAATGGTAGCCCAATTCATCCCAACCTCGCTTGAGGCGATGGAACTCGTCGAAGACCTGTGCATTCCCGCCGGCAGTGGCGCTATGATGAACAACTATGTATCGCCATGGACGATATCCCTGGGCCAGCCACTTTGCGTCGGCAGGCTCAATGCGGGCGGGGGGTGGAGAATCGAAAACCGCCGGGCGCGGCAGGATGATGTAATCGCCTCCGCTGGGCACGTGCGGCGGCAGGCCCACCGAAGGCTGACTGGTGCAACCTCGGCATGCAACCATTGCCAGAAGGGCTGCTGCCTGCATCAATATTTTTCGCCAGATGCTCACGGCTCAGATTATACGCGCACATCAACCGGGAACCTCCAAACCATCGAAAAATACCTGCAAAATAAGTACAAATAAGAAACACGCATGTTTGCTATTAGCACTTCTTATGCACGCTGTTGGATTCCTCTGTTACGTTAGGGGAATCTACCAGGAAGCCCCGGCGGCACGTCGGGAAGGAGCAACTTTTATGTCCAAGCAGTTTGTTGATTCCGTTATGGAAACCGTTGTGTCGCGTAACCCGGGAGAACCCGAGTTTCACCAGGCGGTGAAGGAAGTTGTCGAATCCGTCGCGCCGGTTATTGAACGCAACCCCCACATGTCGCGCATGAAGGTGCTCGATCGGCTGATCGAGCCCGAGCGTCAGATCATGTTCCGCGTCCCTTGGATTGACGACAAGGGCGAGGTTCAGATCAACCGCGGCTTTCGGGTCCAGTTCAACAGCGCTATCGGCCCATACAAGGGCGGCCTGCGGTTCCACCCTTCGGTGTACCTGGGAATTATCAAGTTCCTGGGCTTCGAGCAGATCTTCAAGAATGCCCTGACCACCACGCCGATTGGCGGGGGCAAGGGCGGCAGCGATTTCGACCCCAAGGGCAAGAGCGACATGGAAGTCATGCGTTTCTGCCAGAGCTTCATGAGCGAGCTGTATCGTCACGTCGGGCCGGACTCCGACGTGCCCGCCGGCGACATCGGCGTTGGCGGCAGGGAAATCGGCTATATGTTCGGACAGTACAAAAAGATCACCAACAGCTTCACCGGCGTGCTGACCGGAAAGGGCATCGGCTGGGGCGGCTCACTGGTGCGCACCGAGGCCACTGGTTATGGACTGGTTTATTTCACTACCCGCATGCTCCAGGCCAAGGGCAAGGACTGGAAGGGCCTGAACGTCGTCATCAGCGGATCGGGCAACGTCGCGATCCATGCCGCTCAGAAGTGCATGCAGCTTGGCGCAAGAGTCATCGCCATGAGCGATTCCGGCGGCTACATAGTTGACGAAGCCGGCGTTGACCTGGCGGCTGTTCAGCGGATCAAGGAAGTGGAAAGAGGCAGAATCAAGCAGTACGCCGAAGAAAGCAAGACTGCCAAGTTCTTCCCGGGCTGGCAGGGCATCTGGAGCGTTCCCTGCGACGTGGCGCTGCCAAGTGCTACGCAAAACGAACTGGACGTCGAGGACGCCAAGAAGCTTGTCGCCAACAAGGTGATCGCCGTGGCCGAAGGGGCGAATATGCCCTGCACGCCCCAGGCGGTTGATGTGTTCCATGATGCCGGCGTATCGTTCGGACCGGCAAAGGCGGCCAATGCCGGTGGTGTGGCCACCAGCGCCCTGGAAATGAGCCAGAACTCAATGCGAATCAACTGGCCGTTTGAGGAAGTCGACGCCCGCCTGAACCAGATCATGAACGCTGTTTACGACCAGTGCCTTGAAGCCTCCAGCGCGTACGGCGCCGACGGCAACCTGGTGGTTGGCGCGAATATCGCCGGGTTCATGAAGGTCGCCAAGGCCATGATGGCCCAGGGCGTCGTATAACCGCATCAACAGAACGCGGATCTTCGCAGGTTGCTTGAACGAGGCGTTCCTGGAAGCCCACTTGTGCAGGCTTTCCGGAACGCCTTGCTATTGGGGTTAGAATCGAATGTACACATTGGCATAATACCTGTGGTGACAATCGCATTCACTGCCTGGATAACCACTGTGATGTGCTGCGGCGAAAAGGTGTGAGACTATTCTTTGAGCGGCAGAAAAATGGTGAAGCGGGTCCACTCGCTAAGCTTGCTTTCGACGGTGATTCGGCCGCCCATGTCCGTGATGATGCCGTGCACGACGGACAAGCCCAGACCCGGATTAGCCTTGTTTCCGCCGGACAGAAGGCCCTTGGTGGTGAAGAACGGTTCGAAGACCAGTGGCAGGTGCCGGCTTTCTATGCCGCTACCGGTATCCGAAAAGCTCAGCCGGACCTCATCACCTTCGCGATCGATGGCAATGGTGATTGTGCCGCCGTTGGGCATTGATTCTTCGGCGTTGGTCAGCAGATTGCCCAGAACCTGGTGCATGCGGTTGGCTTCGACGGCAAGTATGGGCACCGGGCGCAGGTCCACCTGGGCGCGAATGTTCTTCTCGGCCAGCGGCCTTTCCACCAGGTGAACGAACGTCAGCACTACTTCGGTAAGGTCCGCCATGTCGAAGCGGTGGGTGTCTTTGCTGGCGAAGCTTAGAAGCGACTGCGTGATGTTGGCGGCCCGCGAGGAAGCCTCAGCCGTCATCTGCAATGCCCGCCGCATGGAAGAAACATCGCCGCTTGTCAGCGCGAAATCGACGAAAGTGGCAACGCCGCCCAGGATGTTGTTGAAATGGTGCGCAACGCCTCCGGCAAGGGTTCCCAGAGACGCCATTTTCTCGGCTTGCGCCAATCGCTCGTCAACGCGAATGCGGTTGGTCTGATCCACCACCCAGGCCGTTACGCCTGCCGACCCGCCCGTGCCGCCGGGCACGCACGAAAGAACAACATGAAGGTGCCTGTGTTCCCCGTTCGCGTCGGGCAACCTTATGGTGAATTCGCTGGAGACGTTTCGCAGCATGGTCCTGCGTATCAGGCGGTTGAACAGCTTGCGGCGTTCGGGCGGCACAACATTCGCCATTGGCTGGCCCAGCATGTCGCCGACGCGAACGTTCAACAGGTGTTCGGCGTTGGAGTTGATGCAGACGATGTTGAAGTTCGCGTCGGCAGCCACCAGCGCCACTGCCGCGTGCTGAACAAGGTCGCGATAAAAATCGCCAGGACCAGCGGATGTCATCGAATCATTAATCATCTGGGCGTCACGTAGAAGGAATCGCATCCGCCGATCGCGGCGTTTCCAGGGTAGTCGGCCTGGACGCGGCGCGGGTTATGCTGGGAATCATGATCAACACAGTTTCAAACGGCAGACCCTGCTTCTCAGTCATGAGAAAATGGTTCGCCACGCTTCCGGGACGTCGCGCCTCGTCGCCGGGTCCGACTATCACCAGGTCATTGTTCGGCACCGACAACTGGAACGTCAACTGAGGAAAGTTGAACACCTTTGGCCGGTGCACGATCATCAGCGAGTTTGAATCTTGTACGATCTGGGGGGCGGATCGAAGCGTGCGAATTTGCGGCTGGGCGATCATCACGACATGATCGGGCTCATCAGCGTTGAAGTTGCACTGCACAGTGAGAAGGTTGTCGCCGGCGGGATAATCCATCCCGCTCAGCGTGCGGTCCTGCATGGAAGTGAATATGGTCTGTTCGCCCTGGCGACTCTTGAGCACTATCGTCAGGCTTGTGTTCGGAAGGGTCCACATGCTGGACTCGCTTGCCTCGGCGCCGGTAAGACGCTGCAGCGTTCGCCTTATCTCGGGCCAGCTTTGAGCCGATGCCCTGCCAACTCGGAACCCGTTGCGACCAAGAGAAGCCTGGTAAAGGTGAACCGGTTCCTCGTCAAGGTGGCTCCACAGATCATCAGAACCGCTGGCAGCGCCGACAGGAACCTCCACCGTTATCATCTTCAATTGAACGACGTAGATGAAATGGTCCTCAGGCTTCGCCTGCGCCTGCGGAAACGACTCGTTCCAGGAAGGGCTCTCCGGCGCTGCCTGCTGCAACTCCTCTTCAGGCTTGCAGCCTGCGGGGCACAGAATCATCGCCAGTAGAATTGATATAGCAGTCCGCATCAGATTCATCCAAGCCGGCCTGGCGCCCAGGCCGATACTTCATGCTACTGACATGCGACCGTTATGTCAATTCCGCCGGACTCTGCGCGACGAGCGGGCGCAGATCAGGCCCCCGTTACAAGCTTAACGAACAGCTCTCCCCGCTGTTCATAGTTGATGAACATGTCGTAACTGGCGCAGGCGGGCGAAAGCAGGACCACGTCGCCTTCCTGGGCGATCTGTCTGGCCAGGCGCACCGCATCGCCAAGGTCCGAGGCCCGCATAACAACCGGGCGGCCTTCCACCCTGTGCGGCTCGATGGACATGGCGATTTTGTCGGCGGTCGCCCCAAGCAGCACCACCGCCTTTGCGCGGGCGGCGATCTCGCTGCCAAGCTCGTCAAACTCGACGCCCTTGTCGTACCCGCCGGCGATAATGATCGTTTTGCCTGCCTCGAACGACCGAAGCGCTACAATCGCGCCTCCGGGGGTTGTGCACTTTGAATCGTTGTAGTACTTCACGCCGTCGCGATTGGCCACGTACTGAAGGCGGTGGGGTAGCGACGAATACTGCATCAACGCCTTCTGGGCCTCTTCCCAAGTCACTCCGAACTGCTTGGCGGCGGTCCATGCCGCCTGAGCGTTGGTCTGGTTGTGTTCGCCGGGCGTTGGCAGGTTGAACCGCTTCGGCGGATCGGTCGAGAGTTCCGGGGCAGCAGCCTCGCCGTCTATCAGCAGAGATCCCTGGAAGAACTCGACCCTTCCAGGCGCCTCGGCCGCCCATGACGCGACAATCGGATCATTCGCGTTAAGCACCAGCACGTCGCTGTGACGCTGAAACCGGAATATGTTTTTCTTGGCCTGGCAGTATGCATCCATTGTGCCGTGACGGTCCAGATGGTTCGGCGCGACGTTTGTAACCACGGCAACGTATGGGCTCAGGGCGATCAGCGATAACTGCTCCAGTTGGAAGCTTGAAAGCTCCAGCACAACGATGTGCGTGGCTTCGATCTGGTCCAGCGTTTCCAGGAGGCTCTTTCCGATATTGCCGCCCAGATGCGTTGTGAATTTCGTGGACAAAATCGCTGCCGTCATCGCCGAAGTGGTGCTCTTGCCCACACTGCCGGTTATTCCCACCATGGGCGCGGGGCAGCGTTCCATGAAGAGGTTTATCTCGCTGGTTCGGGGAATTCCCGCCTGCGCCGCTTTCTGAAGCAGGGGCATGTTGGGGTCCACCGCGGGGCTGACCACAAGAAGGTCGGCGTTGAGGAAGTCTTCGTCGGCATGGCCGCCAAGGTGCAGTTCGACGTCGAGCCCTTCAAGTTGGGCCAGCGATTCGGCAAGATCCCGTGCATTTGCCTTATCAGATACCGTGACGCGGGCGCCCTGGGCGACCAGCCATTTCGTGACGCCAAGGCCGCCTCCGAATCGGCCCAGGCCGACTACTGTGACTCTCTTGCCCGCCGGTGACTCGGCTGCGGCACGCTCTTCCTTGAGATCTCGCCTCTTCATAAATTCTCCAAAGGGCCCAATGCAAGCATAGCCGCCGAGGCCGGATCATACCGGGCGGCAACCTGGCGAACGTCGTCGCAATCAACCGCCAGAAGACGGGCTATCTGGTCTTCCAGCGGCATGTAGTCGTTGCGGTACACCCAATCGCCGGCAATATCCGCCAGCCTGCCCATGGGCAGTTCGCCTTTAAGTGTAATGCCAGTGGCGATCTTGTTTCTGGCGGCGGTCAGTTGACTGTCCGTCGGGCCGTCGTGCATGAAGCGTCTTATTGTATTGCCGGTTGCTTCAACAGCGGCCTTGGCCTTGCGCGGATCCGCCGACAGAAATGTCATGAACACGCCTGCGCCGTCCATGGCTGCGTGCCCAAGGCTTATTTCATCGACCATGGCGGTCTCAACCAGATCATAGTAGAGCATGCTTCCGGTGTCGTCGCCAACGATGGCCGACAGAACCTGCGCGGCGAATCGATCGTCGTCCTGTGCGCTTGGCGCGGGAGACATGAAACCGACGTGTTCCCTTGCCAGGCGGGCGTCGTGCAGAATCTGCCTTCCAGACGCGCCGGCCGGAACTTGCGCAACGCGAGGCGCGGTCTGTTGGCCGCTCCAGTGGCCGCAAAGCCTGTGGGCCGATTCGCTCAGCCACGCGAAGTCCACCTTGCCCGCTGCCGCAAGCACGATGTTCGACGGCGAGTACCGCCTGCGGAAATACTCCATCATCTGTCCGGTCGTCATGGCGGCGATAGTGCGGGGCGTGCCGAGTATCACGTTGCCCAGCGGATGAGAACCGAAATACAGCGACATAAGCGTGTCGTAAACGCGGAATCTCGGCTGGTCTTCGTAAAGCGCGATTTCTTCCAGAATCACGCTTTTTTCCGTGCTGAAATCCTCCTCGCGAAGGGCCGGCTGCATTATGTCCGCCATCAGGTCGATCAACTTCGGCAGGTGTTCGCTTAGCACCGATGCATAGTAAACGGTCGTTTCTTCAGTGGTGGCCGCGTTGTAGTCGGCGCCGATCTCGTCGAACTGGCGGTTGACCTGGGCGGTGGTTCTGCGACCCGTGCCCTTGAACATCATGTGCTCAAGGAAATGGCTTACGCCGGATGCCTCCGGCGATTCGTCTCTGCTTCCCGTCTTGACGAAGAAGCCCAGCGCCGCCGTCGCCGCCGCGGGATTCGATTCGGCAAGCACGGTCAGTCCGTTTGGCAATGTCGTATGGTCAAAGCGCATGTCTTGCACCTCTGGGAAGCTTCAACTCGTCGGGACCAACCAGAACCACCGTGAAGTCACGCGCCGGAAACTGCGTTGCATATTCCACAAGCTCGTCGGTGGTAACGCTGTCCACCGCCGAGGATAGTTCATCGAGCGTTCGAAGTCGGCGCAGGAAGTACCAGTCGCCGGCAAGGGCCGCCGATCTCGATGATGTCGATTCGCCCTGCATTATCAGAAAGCTCTTGAGTTGGGCCTTCGATCGGGCAAGCTCCTCGTCGGTTACGCCCTCGCCGAGGCGCGCCATTACGTCGATCATGACATCAAGCGTCTGCTGGGCTCGCTGGGGGGTGGTTCCGGCGGTGGTGAAAATGCCGGCATGCTCCTTGAGCGAGTGATACCGGCTGTTGACGCTGTAAACGAGCCCGCGCTTGTCGCGAAGCTCGTCCATCAGCCGGCTGCTCATGCCGCCCGATAGCACCGATTCAGCCAGCCTGGCGGCGTAATAGAGCTTGTGCCCAACCGTCACCGACTTGTGCGCCAGCGAGATGTAGACCTGCGACGAATCCTTTTTGAGAAACGCGCATCCGCGGCGGGCGGGCTGAACGTTTATGGGGTCTTGGGGGGGCGTTCGCCAGTCTTCGAAAAGGTCCTGCGTCTGCGCGCAGAATGCGGGCCAGTCGATGTTTCCCGCAACGGCGATAATCGCGCCCCGCGGCGACATACCCCCAAGCGCGTGGCTGCGAAGCGTCGACGCCGAGGCAGAGCAAAGGCTTTCACGCGAGCCGTAAATGCTTCGCCCCAGCGGCCAGGGATAGAAGTTTTCGGCAAGCAGCAGGCTGCACTTTCGCGCCGGCTCATCCTCAAGCGATTCGAGATCGGCCAGGGTAAGCTCGCGGCAGGGCTCGAAGGCGGCGTCATCGAGCGTGGGCCTGCGGATTATGTCGGCGTAGATTCGCAGAACCTGGTGCAGGTTGACGCCCAGTTGGGCGCTGGAGAACTGAAGGTGCTCGCTGAGAACACATTCGGAATGTTCGGCGCCAAGCTCGTCCAAGGCGTCGTTAAGCCGGCGGCTGTCCATGTCGCCCGCTCCGCGGAACATCCATTCGCAGAGGATGGACGCGCCGCCTTCGAGCCCGGCAGGGTCATGCGCCGAACCGAGCGGTACAAGCAGGGTCATTGCCGCCGACGAAACGCCTTCCATCGGCTGGCCCAGCAGAGTCATGCCGTTAGGCATCTCGCGGATGAACAAATTCTGGCTCACCTGTTTCCATTTCAAAAGGCAGCGTGAGATTCTAGCCGCATCGACCGCCGACGTAAACCAATAGGATTGTTCCGCCCATTGGGTAAAAAAACCACATGTTGAAGTTTGTTTTGTTGACACCCCCCTCGGCGCGATATATTCCTCTGTGCATGACGCGACAGAGGCCCCGGTGAACAGTTCACTGGGGCTCTTGACTTAACTGGCCGTCAGGCATAGGTTTAGGTTAAGGAACACAATGTCCAGACCCGCCCGCAAAGCTTCCAGGGAATGCAGTGAGAGTCTTCTGAGGCCTTCGCAATTCGTGCCGCGTGGCGTGCATAAAACACCGGCTTCGATAATGAAGCTGCCTCTGCCCAAGCGCATCGGCGCGCTGATCAAGCTGCACGGCACGCCGCTTATGGTCATATCAAAGTCGGCGCTGGAGCTGGAGTACGCGCGATTCCGCCGGCTTATGCCCAGAGTTCAGCCTTACTATGCGATCAAGGCCAATCCGCACGGGGACATCATTGAAACACTTGCCGGACTTGGAAGCTGTTTCGACGTGGCAAGCGAAAACGAAATACGACACGTGCTTGACCACGGGGTCAGCCCGGACCGCATAATATTCGCCAACACCATCAAGCGGCCCGAGGCGCTTCAGTACGCGCGAAAGGCCAAGGTGGACTTCGTCACCTTCGACAACGAGCCCGAGTTGTACAAGATCGCCAAGAACCATCCGGGCTGCCGCGTGATGGCCAGGATGAAGGTGGCCAACGTCGGCAGCATTGTCGAGTTGTCGCTGAAGTTCGGCGCCGACGAAGACCAGATCATCCCCATGTTGCTCAAGGCCCGCAGCCTCGGGCTTAAGCCGGCGGGCATCAGCTTCCACGTGGGCAGCCAGTGCACGAATATCGAGAACTATCTTCGCGCCTTCGAAACGACGGCAGGCCTTGTCAGGCAGGCGTCGGCAGAGGGCCTTTCCATCGGCATGATCAACATTGGCGGCGGTTTTCCGATCAAGCATTTCCGCGACGACGCCATCAGCGTTGATACTTTCGGCCCCCGCATCACCAGGGAACTTGACAGGTTGTTCCCCAAGGATATCCAGATCATCGCCGAGCCGGGCAGATCTATTGTCGGCCCGGCGGGCATGCTGATTACGCGGGTAGTCGGAAGGTCGATCCGCAATAACAAGAACTATTACTATCTTGACGACGGCGTCTACGGCGACTTTTCTGGAATGGTTTTCGACCACGCGAAGTACGAGTTCCGCACGCTGGTCAAGACGCAGAAGTACCTCAGCATTCTTGCCGGCCCGACGTGCGACAGCTTCGACACCATCTCGATGAGCCAGGAACTGCCCGAGCTTGATGTCGGCAACGTGATTTACGTGCCGAATATCGGCGCGTATAGCTGCGCCAGCGCGATATTCTTCAACGGCATCGCCCCGGCGAAGGTGATAGTCGTTTAGGCTCCTACTGCTTCCGACAGATGACGGTGAAGTCGTTGGGCAGGTAGTCGTCCAGAAGAAGCACGCTGCAGGGCAGCTTGTCGAGCATTCGCAGGATGTTTGCGGGGTCGTGGTGGAAGTAGACCGGGTCATCCGTGCAGCATCGGCAGTGCAGCAGGTTGACGGCCATGCTGCCGCGGGCCAGGTGCAGCATCCGCTCAAGGGCGCGCGGCATGAACTCGAGGTTGTTGCCAAGGTTCAGGTTAAACGCGCCGGAGCTGTAAACCACGTCGAAACTGCCGGCTTCAAGCGGGCAATCATCCGCGAATACATCCATGTGCATGAATTTGCCGCCGTGGCGCTTGGCGGCCTCTTCGACCATTCGCGGCGAGACGTCAACGCCGGTGTAATCAACCGGGATGTCCCGCGAGTTCAGAAAACCCAGCAGGTCGCCAAGCCCGCAGCCGATGTCCAGCAGCGACTTGCCAGCGAGGGGCACATTGTCGGCCAGCACGGCGAACCGAGTCATCTGCGAAAACGGGCTGGCCCAGTCGAGAATCTCGTGGTTCTGGCGATCTGGTGTTATTCGCCACTCGTAGTGCCGGCGAATTTGCAGGTGTTTTTCGGAATCTCTGTGGGGGGCTTCCATCTGGCGTTCCTCGTGTTGCTGTGAAGAATTATACGTCCTGGCCTGGAGGCTGTTCTTCATAGATTTGCGCCCCGCGAATCACTCGCTGGTAGAACTGCTCGCCGCCAAGCGCCAGACACCAGGGCAGGATCGCGCCCCGGCTGTCCCAGTAGTCCAGATCTCGCAGCTGCCAGTCGCGCTGGATGCGTTCGACCGTCAGCCGGTTGAGCGTTTCGAGCGGCGGCTTCATTTTCTTCCAAACCTCGCGCATTTGGGGCGCATCGGCGTTGTTGGCGGCCAGGCGGCGCCGTGTAGCGTCGAGCGAGTTGATCTCCGCCGTCAATTCCGGAAATGCTTCCGCCCGCCACTGGTCGCGAGATCGCTGCGATGCAAGTTGACGAATGCTCCACGCGGCGTCCGACTGTATCTGCGACCATCGCTCGCCGAGGGTGTTCGCGGGTATCACGTTGTCGCCAAAGAAGCCCGCCAGGTGATCGCCCAGGGCGATGGGCGTGTCCACTTCCCTCAGGCGGTCCAGCAGGCGAAGCCTTACGCGGATGATCGGCCATACGTGCGACTTGAGCATGCCCGCCTGCTTAAGCAGCATCTCGAGCCGTTGCGCCGCCGGCGAGTAAAGCGAACCGCGGTGGGGCAGGGCCAGTGCTCCGCCGGTCGGGCCGACGCGAACCTGCAACATCAGCAGCACCGCCTTGCCCACAAGGCACTGCACACCCAGCGCCTGAAGCGAATCAACCGGAATTCTGCCGCCCGGGCCCAGGCTTACCGCTTTAAGCGGCAGGTGCAGCCGGCGGTCGCGCAGGAACACCTGCGAACGAACCATGTGGCCCTTGTGGCTAAAGACGGCGAAGAACGGCAGCTCGCCCGCCTCGACGTCCAGAGGATGCAACTGGCTTTGTGTCTGGGCCAATGCCTCGTTGTACAACTCGGCGGCAGTGTGGTAGTCCTTCGTGAATATCTCAAGAAGGGCAAGCTGGTCGGCGTTGGCGCCGAGGGCGAAGATGTTGGATGACACATCCGCGGGCGCGCCGTTTCTCTGCCGGCACGAGTCCAGCCAGTCGCGGTACAAATCGGTCAACCTGCCGTCCTTGTGGCGTTCCATCAACGCCGCCGCCAGCGAGTTCTGACTTGCCCACCATTGATCGAGCACCGCCTGGCTTTGCCGGCCGGGGAACGCCCTGCGCATGTCGGCGCGGGCAAGCTCCATCAGTCTTGCCAGATGGTCGGATACCTCCCTGCATGTGATGTCGCCAAGCACGCGATGGTGCGTCGAATCGCCCACGTAGCTTGAACCCACCAATTGCCAGTTGTCGCCGGGCGAGTAGCGGTCGTAGAATTCATCGACCGTCATCCGGAGCGATCTTGCCAGCGCGCGAGTGGTCATGCCGGTGAGCGGTTCCCATTGGCGAGGATCCACCGCAAGCTTGCCCAGGAATTCACTGTAGAACAGGCCCGCTCCCCAATCGCCGGCGCCGGTGCGATAGTATCGCTCGCGTTCGATACGCAGGTCGGCGGACATGTACCCCGCGCCAACCTTTGTGAACGCAACGTCCACGTCCTCGACGTATTGGACGCAGTGGTATCCGCCGGCCTCCAGAGCGTGCAGCTTGGGCGGCACATCCCAGAGGGAATTGCAGTTCTGATCAACGCTGAGGATGGGCGATTCGGGCTGGTTCACGAGGATGATTCCGGCCCAGGCTCGAGGGCCTGCATCATGTCCGGGCCAAGCACGCCGGTGTAGATCAATCTCACGCGGGTTTCGAGGCAGACATCGACGATGTTATCCTGCTGATCGGCGGTGAAGAAAATCCGCAGCACGTCGCCGCCGCGGGCGTGGACAAGCACGGGTTTCCTGCCGAGGCGGTAATCTTCGCCCCATTTCTCGCGCAGGGCGGTGATAATGGCTGCCGACGCCGAGCCGGTGCCGCAGGCGAGAGTTTCGCCCTCGACGCCGAACTCGTATGTGCGCACGGCGATATCGCCCTCGCCAAGCACCTGCACGAAATTCGCGTTGACGCCGCGCGGGGCGAACGCGGGGTGATGCCGGAACAGCCGCCCGAACTTCTCGACGTCAAGCCTGGCCAGATCGTCAACCCGGCAGACGGTGTGCGGCACGCCGGTGACAACGTAGTCGCACTCGAACACCTCGCCGTTGACCTGCAAATCGATGTTCATTTGCAGGCCTTCGGGCAGGGGAATGCACACGCGAGAATAGTTGTCGCCGCTGTCAGAGCCGCGGACAACGCCGGCGGGAGTGAGTATCTTTATCTCGCCGGGGCCAAGCCAGCCGTTGGTCATCACCCAATGCACGAAGCATCCCGTGCCGTTTCCGCATAGCTCGACTTCCGAACCGTCCGCTTCGAAGAACCTGGCGGCGACGTCGGCGACGCCCTCGATTTCAGGCTGGCAGGCGAAGATCACGCCGTCTGCGCCCACGCCCAGTCCCCTCCGGCAAAGCGTCTTGGCGAATCTGCCGATATCGTTTCCGGATGAGATCAGGTCGTCGAATCGCGCGTCGCGGTTGTCGATGCAGATGAAGTCGTTTCCGCTGCCCGATAGCTTGGTGAACCCTATATCCATGATCCTCACGCGCGCCCGGCCGGCGGATTACTCGCGCCGTGGCCCCCTGGGCGGCACGTACGCGAACACCGGCGCTTTCGAGTTTGGCAGATCAACCGGCGTTAGTCCAGCCATTAGCGGAACTTTCAGGCATTCTTCTCCCGCGTGCCGCTGCATCTCCTTTGTGATTGCGATGCACCGAAAGCCCGTGCCAAGCCGTTTAAGCAGGGCGTCGGGAGAAGACAGGTCCGCCGGCTCAAGCTTCCATCTGAGCGGGCTGTGCCTGACGAACTGCTCGACCGGAGCCGAGGCGAACAACGCTATTCTAGCGTCATCGCACAAAACTGCGCCCTCGCCCCGGATGCTTCGCCCGGCATGGCGATAGGTGTCTCTGCCGCGGTGAAGGCAGGGTATCGCCGCGGGAAACATGGCAAGCGCGACTACCGCAGCCGCCCACAGCGACAAGAACGACGAACCTGACAGATGCTTGAAGATACGCCCAAGCAACATCAAGCCGGCTTCAGCACCGGCGCCCGCCAGGGGCATCATGAACATCAGCACCACCAGCGTGTGCCTGCTGGAGAGATAGCCTCTTCCCAGGCCCATTTCCATCGCAGCCAGTATCGGCAGCATCACGACGGCGGGTATGGCCATCATCAGCACGCCTTCCCGACTGGGGGAGGGAATAAGCCTTGGCCATTCCTTCGGGAATCGCCGCCGGGCGAGGGCCAGGCCCATTGCCAGCAATATCATGGCTGCGGCGGGTATGCCTATGCCATCAAGTCCGCGGTCGAGGATCCGCCAGGTTATCCTCGCGACTTCGCCCATATTGACTGCCGCCAGCGGCATGCCGGCTGCGAATTCGAAGTCGTCGAGGCTTTTCTTCTGGCTCAGCCCGCCGATCGCCCATGCGTAGGGCGAGACGCATAAGAGCGTCAGGCCGCCCAGCACCAGCAGGCACACAGTCTTGAGCCCTAGGCGCGACTGTCGCGGACCCTTGTGAAACAGCATTATGGCTGCCGCGGTCAGGGCAGAGAGCAACTGCTCGGGTCGTGTCAGATACCCGCCGGCCGCCGCTATGGCGGCGACTGCCGCCAGCGGCACGGCCATCACCGAGTTAGCCCTGATGCGTCTGGCGCAAGCTATTGCCGCCGCCAGGGTCGCAAGTCCGAAAGTGAGTGCGGGCCAGTCGCTCAGCGCGTCGGCCGACAGACCCGTCAACGGCCGGGACAGGCCGGCGATTATGACCGTCCAAAGCGCGATTCGCCGGTTGAACACGCGCCGGGCGATGTAGTGCAGGCAAAGCAGACCCAGCACGCTCATGCCCGCCGAGACCGCCTGCGCGACCGTTACCCATCCTTCAGGCCAGCCGGCGCCCGTGGCTTTGGCGACGGCTGCACAAAGGGCAGGGTACATGGGGTGGTAGTCGTACTGCGTCACAACACTTCGCCACGGCGCCTCCGTGAGCTGCCTGGCCATGTACAGGTGAATTACCCCATCGCGGGCCACATTGTGCGCCCTGGCAACAGTCGCCGCTCGAGCGGCGATCACCAGCACAAAAACTCCCGCCAGAACAAGCCGCCCAGCCTTCAAATCGCCGTCGATGGCCATTATTGGTATGATCATGCAAGATGATATACACGCCCTTTACACAGACCAACGCAGGGCAGGGAATTATGTGCGAGAACCTGTGTTCGGCGGGTTTGGGACAGTTCCAGGTGCGGCAAGAAGGGCTAAGCTGCCTAGAAGTCGTCCTCGGAGCTTTCCATCGTATCTTTCCACCTGTCGAGGTTTTCAAGATAGACGGCGGTTCCTCTGGCGACGCAGGTAAGCGGGTCGTCGGCGACGCGAACGCTAAGGCCTGTGGCGTTCGCCAGCACGGTGTTCATGCCGCGCAGCAGCGCGCCGCCGCCGGCAAGGACTATTCCGGTTTCAACAAGATCGGCGGCCAGTTCCGGCTCGGCCTTCTCGAGGGTGCGGGTGACGCAATCGATGATTGCGCCGACCGGCTCCTTAAGGGCCTCGCGGACTTCCTCTGACGAGACGATTGTCTTTCGAGGCAGGCCGGAGATCATGTCCCGCCCGCGAACCTCCATGGTTTCTTCCTTCTCCATGGGCGCTGCCGAGCCGATGTGCAACTTGATTGATTCGGCAGTCTGCTCGCCGATAAGAAGGTTATAGGTTCGGCGCATGTGCGCGGCGATGGCTTCGTCCATGTCGTCGCCTGCGACGCGGAGGCTTTCGCAGACGGAAATATCAGCCAGCGAGATGATGGCGACTTCCGTTGTGCCGCCGCCGATGTCAACGATCATGCTGGCGGTCGGCTCGTTGATCGGCAGCCCCGCGCCGATGCTGCACGCCATGGGCTCGTCGACAAGGTAGACCTTCCTTGCCCCCGCACGTTCGGCGGAGTTGTGCACAGCTCGCTTCTCGACTGTGGTAATGCCCGATGGAACCGCAATGACAACTCTGGGGCGGAATTTGAAGAAACTGCGACGGTCGTGGGCCTTGCGGATGAAGTAGCTCAGCATGGCCTCGGTGATGTCGAAGTCGGCGATGACGCCGTCCTTCATTGGCCTGATGGCGCTGATAGAGCCGGGCGTCTTGCCCAGCATTTCCTTGGCCATCAGCCCGACGGCGTTGCCGTTCTGAAGAACGCGGTTAGTGCCTCGCCTAACGGCCACCACCGACGGCTCGTTAAGAACGATGCCCTGCCCACGGACTGCAACCAGGGTATTGCAAGTACCCAAGTCGATTCCCATATCCAGGGAAAACAGGCCCATGACCGAATCTAGTATCATCTACAGGGCGTCCCAACCTTAATGTGGGGCGAGCCGTCCGCTTAGCCCTTGAGCTTGAGCGGACCGAACAAGTCCCCGAAAGTCAATCCGTATCCTGCCGGACTGTCGGCCAGGAGCGTGTGCAAAACCACGCCCAGAGTGACCGCCAAGACAATCGCAGCCACCAGTATCAGAATTGTGTAAACGTTAGCCTGAGGCTGAACCTGAACAACGCTTGATTGAGCGGGGGTTCGACTCATGTCAATTCTCCGCCCGGACGGTTTCGACCTTGTCGCCGACCATCGGGTCCAGCCGCTTCTTTACGATAATGCCGGCGGCGGTTGAAGCCTGCACGTCCTGCACTTGCAGGTACGCCACAAAATCGCCGCCGCGGTAGATCATCATTTCCATGCCGTTCTGCACGCCCTTTGCCGAGCCGACGTTAATGCTGGCAAGTTCGCCGCGAAGGCCGGTAATCGTGCCGGCGACCGCGGGGGCCTGAACCGAACGAGGACGATCAGTGCTTGCAGTCGGGGCTGAGTAACCGCCCTGGCGTGTGCGAATCTGCTCCACCAGCGTGCGGTTGCGTTCTTCGGCGTCTTCCAGCAGACGATTGACGTATTCGAGTTCGCGGTCGGTTCGCTCGCGTTCGATCTTCATCTTGCTCAGCTCGTCGCTAAGTCCGCGAATTCTACCGGCAAGCTCGTGCTTCTCGGTGCGTTCCTCTTCAAGCGTCTTGCTCAGGGCGTCGTTGCGTTCCAGTTGGGTCTCGAGCCGCTTCTCGATAGTCATCAGGTGGATGTCCATCGAGCCGAGCTTGGTCTGCACGGCGGCGTTGGCTTCCTTTTCGGCAGCCAGCTGCCTTGCAAGCGTTCGTTCCTGCGCGGTGCTGGTGTTTCGGAGATTGGCAAGCGATTCGCTCAACTGATCGCGTTCGGTGGTCAACCTGCGAGCCGCCAGCTTGTCCTGTTCCTTCTCTGATTCAAGGCCCGCAAGCTTCTGAAGCGAGGTCTCATAAAGGTCACGATAGTTCGGAATGGTGGCCGCCATGGTCAGGAAAACGACTGAGGAAACAACAACGAGGAAAACCAGGACTACCACGCTTATCTTCGTCAGGATGCTCAAGACTAATCTCCTTCGAACAGCAAAGCGTCTTCGGAAACGCGAAACACGTCAACTACAGAGATATATAATTCCCGGCCGCATCGCGGCCCATGTTGACTGATTGTGATTTTACGCACGCCCCATGTCAAGTCAAACATTACCCAAGCGTCAATCTTTCGCTCCGGCGGACTGAAGTTCGCCCGCCGAAGCCGCTGCCGGAAGCGTTGGCGAAGCCTCGGGCGCATTCTCTATCGCCGGGGCGCCGGCGGCTCGATTGCCTTTCCAACAAGCTGAATAATGCCCATTGCCGCTGCAACCCTGACGGCGCCGTTTTCGTTCGGCAGAAGCCTGTGCAGGTACGGCACTGCCTGTTGGCGTCCCATGCTTCCAAGCGCCATCGCCGAAAGCCGCTGCAGCGATGCGGGTTCGGTGCCAAGGATTACGGCGTCGGTGTCGCCGCCAAGTTCCATCACTTCATCCGGCGCCGAGAGGGCGTTGAGGCACAGCCGGTAGCATGCCTCATCCACCTCGCCCAGTTCGGCAAGGGCGCCTGCCGCCGAGACCCGTATGCGAGGCGGGTTGCGGTCGCCGGTCAGCTCTCGCAGCAGAAGGATGGAATCCTGCGAACGTTCCATTCCAAGCACCGGAATCGCCGCCAGGCGAAGATCAAGATAGTACCCGCGAGCGTAGCTTTCCAGAAGCGCGCTGCTTGTCGGGTCGCCCAGTATCGCAAGGGCTTCCCGCAGGCTGTACATGACATTTTCGTTGTGTTCGCCGTCCAGCAGCATTTTCAGTGGCCGGATGGCGGAGGGCTCTCTTAGCCTGCCGATCACCAGGGCTGCGTTGGAGCGAACTTCCGGTTCGGGGTCCCGCAGCAACTGGGCCAGATGGGTTACATGGGAGCTATCGCCCAGTTTGTGCATTGCGTAGATGACGGCGGGATACACCCGGCGGTCGCGCTCGCCGGAGCCCAAGGTCGCCATTCGCTGCAAATCACCAAGCGCGTTAACGTATCCGGTGTCGCCTATGCCCATGGCGGCGGCGAATCGCACCAGCGGGTGCGGGTCTTTGAGCGCCTGCTTGAGCAGCGGGCCGCTGTCTCTGGGCGCTGCCTTCGCCATTGCCTCGATGGCATGAGCGCGGGTTTCGGGCGAGGCGTCTTCCGCCGCCTGTCGCAGCGTGTCCCTGGCGTCGGTGTAGGCGCGTGCGGCGTCGATCTGCGACGGCGCGTTCGTCTTGTAGTAGTCCGCGCCGCCCTCGCACCCGGCGGCCAAAAGTGCTGCTGCGGCGAAAAACAAGAACGAGATGGTCAGGCAGTTTTTCATTTCTTGCTCCGCTTAACGGCAGGGCAGATGGGCGAGCCTTGCTCGCGCCTGCCGAATATCATGATCACTGTCAGCACAACGCCCGCTGCACTGACCAACTGGGCAAACAAATCGCCAATGCGACTGTACAAACTTCGCCGTGCATCCACAAGCACGCGAGGGCCCCGAAGAACCTCAGAAGGCACAGATTCGTTTTCGCCGCCGTCAAGCAGCAGCGTGCCGCTGACCATCGTGCGCCTGCCGTCGCGGACAATCTGGGCGACTATGCCGCCGTTGGAGTCGATGGACGCGCTTATGCCCGTGTTCACCGCTCGCACCACTGGCACGCGGTTCTCGATCGCCCGGAACACGTAGTGCGCCAGGTGCTGCGAATGTTCGGTGCTGCCGCGGGGCTTTCCACCCTTTTGGGGCGGAACGAACCAGCCGTCGTTCGACATGTTGATCATGACGTCGGCCCTTCCCTCGGGCCGGTTGGCCAGCTTGCGGCAAACCCTGGCGAACGTGCCTTCGTAACAGATCGGCGTGGCGATTCGCCACTTGTCGTCAAGCAGTTGCAGGCGCAGGTTCGAGCCCGGTTCAAGCTGCTCCATCACCGGCGGCACGAAGAACCGAAGCGCCCAGTAAGCCTGCGGCCAGGTCCGCTTGAACGGCACATATTCGCTGAAGGGAACGGGGTGAATCTTCGAGTAGTATTCCCGCCGGCTGGCCCATGAGCGGTCAAACCAAAGGGCGGCGTTGAATCTCAGCCACAGGTCGTCCCCGCCAACGGGGATGTGGTTTGGCTCCATCGCCACAGCGCCGATCAGCACAGGCGCATCGAGCTTGTTTGACACGTGTTCTATCTTTTGCGCCTCAGGCAGCACGTACCGCTGAATGTACCTCGTCAGCAGCTCGCGCTGCTCCTTCATAGACGCTCGCATACGAACAATATCCATGACGTGGTGGTCGCTCATGGCGTTCACGTCAAGGTTGAGGAATTGCGAGTTGATGCCCGAGGGCCCCATGGTTTCCGGCAGCACCAGCAGATCCAGCCTGGCGCCGGCGAGCGCCTGGGCCGCCTTCAAGTGACTGTCGAGGATATCCCCGGGGCTTTCGCTTCTGCCTTGAAGCGAGATCGGGTAAGCCTCTTGAACCACTGCCACGATCGGGCCTTGGGCCGTGGTGTGCTGTCCAAGGCGAAAGCGGCCGTAAACGAGCATCGCTATAGCCACGACAACCGTTACCGCCAGGCCCAGTCTTGCGGCGAGTCTTGGCTTCAGGCCCGAAGCGGCCCGCTTGAACAGCGGCGCCGTCAGCAAGTCGGCCGCGAGCCCGTTGACCATGCCCACGAAGAACGAGACGCCGTATTCGCCGGTGACGTCGGCGATTTGTATGAGCATGGTTCGCGAGTACATCGCCTGCGAAAGGTTGAACCACGGAAATCCGCTCAGGAACCACGACCTGGCGTATTCCAGACCCACCCAGACGACAGGTGTTACCAGCCACATGGGCCAGAGCCTGCGCATCGCCGTTCGCAGCACCAGGGCGGCGACAAGCCAGAATGCAGTCAGCACCACCAGCAGCGCGAAGTAGCCCACCAGGGTGATCCACGTTAGCCAGTACAGGCTTGCTGCCCAGAAGAGGGCGCCCGCCAGAACCGACCACGTCATGCTCCATTTGGGACGGGTTGGGTTGTGCAGCGACGTCAACCACGGTGTCAGCGCCACGAAGCCGACGAACCAGCAGTTGAAGGGCGCAAACGAGATCATCAGCAGCAGCGCCGTTAAAATGTTCATCATGGCGATGCCGGCTCTGCTGGTGATCCAGACGCGTCTTTTCAAAAGCTCCGGCGGCTGGGACGTCAGCTCCAGCGGCAGGCTATCGATGTTTCTTTCGTTATCCTGCCCGAAGCGCATTGCTTGCCCCTTTCAGGTGTTGGAAGATGGTCAATAAAGGCATTCCTGATATTGTCTTAACGGCAGCGGGGCGGGTCAAGTTCGAACGTCCCGGCCCGTGCGAAAGATGGTTTCGTTCAGCGATGGGATTCAGGCCCCGATGCTCCCAGCCCGGCTGGGGGGTGATTCGGCCCAAGCAGGGGCTTGTAAAAAAACCGTTTTCGTGCATAATTTGATATCCCCCTTTGACTTGGAGTTCTTATGGATTGCTTCGTGGGTATAGACATCGGTGCTGTCGGGGCCAAAGTGGCTCTGCTGTGCAACGAACAACTGCCGGCGGGGCAGGTCGGCTTTGAGTTTGCACACAAGACGCGCGACGGCAGGTTTGTTTATATGGGGCAGTACCGTCGCACTCGTGGCAGGCCACTGGCGGCTGCGACCGAGATTATCGAACAGATCATCGCCGCCGTGGGCGCACAGAGCATTCGCGGCATAAGCCTCACGGGAAGCGCCGCGGGCCACGTGGCCCAGAAGCTTGGCGCAAAGACCGTAAACGAGTTCAAAAGCATTGCCGCCGGGCTTTCAACTCTTGAGATCGAAGCCTCGACCGTGTTCGAAATGGGCGGCGAGACCTCGAAGTACCTGCGACTTGAAAAGGGGCCGGACGGAAATTACGGCATCGTCGATTATTCAACCAACGGCGACTGTGCGGCAGGGACCGGTTCGTTCATAGATCAGCAGGCGGGAAGGCTTAAGTACCCAATCGAGCAGGTCGGCTCTATCTGCCGCCAGGCCCAGCGGGCTGCCCAGGTTGCCGGTCGGTGCAGCGTCTTCGCCAAGAGCGACATGATTCACGCACAGCAGAAGGGCTATTCCCCGGCGGAGGTGCTTCGCGGCCTGTGCAACGCGGTTGCGCGCAACTTCCGCTCGGCGGTCGTAAGGTCTCACGCAATCAAGCCGCCGGTTGTCGTTCTGGGCGGCGTCATGAGCAACGAGGCGGTCGCAAACGCGATGCGCGAGGCGTTTGATCTTCAGGACGACCAGTTGGTCATTCCGCCCGGACACGCGCACGTGGCTGCGATCGGTGCAGCGGAGCTGGCGTCGCACGGTGAAGCGGCTGCCGATTTGTCGCACCTGGCGAGCCTTCGTTCCGCAAGCGATAGCGCACATGGCGAGTTCCCAACGCAGGAACCGCTGAGCATGGATCACGTTCTGCTGCTCCGCGACCGCGCGGAGGAATACGAGCCGCCCGCGGATGGATCGCCCATTGACGTTTACATGGGCATCGACATCGGCAGCGTATCGACCAATGTGGTGGCCATCGACGAACAGGGCAAGCTTGTGCTGGAAGTGTACGTTCGCACCAAGGGCAGGCCGGTTGAGGTCGTTACCGAAGCGCTGGCCGAGATTCAGAAGCAGTGGGGCGAGCGTCTTGTCGTCAGGGGCATCGGAACAACCGGCTCGGGCAGGGAACTGATTGGCGAACTTGTCGGCGCTGATACCGTCAACGACGAAATCACCGCCCACAAGACCGGCGCCACGTTTGTTGGCATGAAGATGCTCAACGGCAGACTTCCCGACACGATCTTCGAGATCGGCGGCCAGGATTCCAAGTACATCTCGCTTCAGGACGGGATCGTGGTGGATTTCACCATGAATGAGGCTTGCGCGGCGGGGACCGGCAGCTTTCTTGAAGAACGGGCCGAGGAACTGGATATCTCCATTATTGGCCAGTTCGCGCAACTGGCGCTGTCGTCAAAGGCCCCGATCAGACTTGGCGA
This sequence comes from Planctomycetota bacterium, assembly GCA_012729725.1. GTDB lineage: Bacteria > Planctomycetota > Phycisphaerae > SM23-33 > SM23-33 > JAAYCO01. The sequence goes on along the minus strand of JAAYCO010000009.1, from coordinate 22,806 downwards.
GCGCTGCACGGTTTTCATGGAGCGCGACGTCAACAGCTATGTTCAGCGCGGCGCCCGGACGGACGATCTTGTCGCGGGCCTGGCGTATTCGGTGGCGTACAACTACATAAATCGCGTGGTTCGCGGCAGGCCCATTGGTGAGACGATATTCTTCCAGGGCGGCACGGCGTACAACGATTCCGTGGCGGCTGCGTTCGCCGGCATACTCGGCAAGCAGATTATCATTCCGCCGCACAACGGCGTTATCGGGGCCATAGGAGTCGCTTTGCTGGCCCGCGAAAAGATGGGCGGCGGCGACATGTGGCAGATCGGGCAGTACGTTTCGCAGTCGGCCAAAGCGCCCGACGAAAGCGCCAGGCCCGCTTCGAGATTCCGCGGATACGATCTTTCGAGCGTCGACTACTCGCTGCGCGAGTTCACCTGCAAGGGCTGCTCCAACGCCTGCCAGGTTCAGGAATTCACCGTCGAGGGCGAGAAGACGTACTGGGGCGACAAGTGTTCCGATCGATTCCGCAAACGGGCGAAATCAAACCAGAAGGCGTGCATTGACGATCTTCCATCGCTGCGAATGAAGCTGCTGCTGGATGAAAGCTCGTTGCCCAAGCCGTCCGCCAATGCGCCTGTTGTCGGCATTCCGCTGAGCATGTTCGCGTACGATTCGCTGCCGTTCTGGCGAACTTTGCTTCATGCATGCGGGTTCAACACGACGCTGTCGAGCCCGACAAACAAGCAGATCGTGCAGGCGGGCCTTGACAGCGTGGTTGCCGAGCCTTGCTTCCCGATTATTGCCGCGCACGGGCACGTTGCCGATCTTGCGGCCAAGGGTGTAAAACGCGTTCTTCTGCCGAACATTGTTTCGATGGCGACGCCGTGGATGCACAACGAATCTCACTTGTGCCCGTGGCACCAGACTCTGCCGTTCGTGGTCAGGCAGGCGCCTTCGCTGCAGGGGCTTGAGTACATAACGCCGACGGTGCATTTCCGCCAGGGGAACAAGACGGTATTCAAGGAACTGCTTGCGACATTCGGGCCGCTCGGCGTGCCGGCGGGGGTGCTGACATCGGCCCTCGAACAGGCGAACCTGGCGCAGGAGCGATTCGCCGGCGCGATTCGCTCGGCGGGGCGCGATGCTCTGGCTTCTCTGATGGCGCAGAACGCGCCGGGCATTGTGCTTCTGGGCAGGCCCTATAACATTCACGACCTTGGAATGAATCTGTCGGTCGCCAGGAAGCTGCGAGATTCCTATGGCGTCAACTGCATTCCGATGGACTTTTTGACGGTTCAAGAAATAGATGTCCGTGACATAAACTCGAACATGTACTGGGATCTGGGCAGGCGGATACTCGCTGCCGCCAAGATCGTCGGCAGGTATGACAACCTGCACATAATTTACATAACCAACTTCAAGTGCGGGCCGGACTCGTTTGTGAAGCACTTCATCCGGCGGGCGTCGGGCAAGCCGTTCCTTACCCTTCAGTTCGACGGGCACAGCAACGACGCCGGCATGATGACCCGGTGCGAGGCGTATCTGGACTCGAAGGGCATACTCGGCAGGGGCGTTGAATCGCCGGCCCTGGCCCAGGCCATCGCGCAAGAGATCGAGTCCACTTGACGAGCCGTTGATTCGATGCGTTGTTGAGTTGAGCACCGTCGCGCGGGTTTGGCTGCCCGCTGCGCCGGGGCATCATTTCTTGACTTTGCCGGGGTGAACTCGGATCATGACCTTTTCGACATTAAGGGATTTTTATGCTGGAACGAGTACAGGCGGACAGAGCGGCAAAGCTCGAAAAGATCAAGCAGTTGGGAATCGACCCATACGGTGGCAGGTACGACACGGCCGAGCCCGTCGGCAAGGTTCTCGCGAGGTATGTTGACGACCAGGAAGGTCAGCGGGCCGACGTTGCGGGCAGAGTTGTGCTTCTGCGAGACATGGGCAAAATGATGTTCGCGCACATCCGCGACGAAAGCGGGCAGATGCAGTTTGCGCTCCGCAAGAACGCCCTGAGCGAAGAGCAGTGGCAACTGGCGGGCATGCTGGACCTCGGCGACATTATCGCCGTCGAAGGCCAGCTTCAGCGAACAAGAACCGGCGAAATCACAGTCTGGGCCGAGAAACTTACGCTGCTGACCAAGAGCCTCAACCCCATGCCCGAAAAATACCACGGGCTTCAGGACACCGAAACCCGCTACCGCAAGCGATATCTGGACCTGATGACCAATCCCGAATCGCTGGCCAATTTCCAGCGGCGAGTACGGATCATCGATCATTTCCGCTCGCTGCTTCGGGCGCGGAACTTCATCGAGGTTGAAACGCCAGTGCTCCAGCCGATCTACGGCGGGGCGGCGGCGAAGCCGTTCCTCACGCACCACAACGCGCTTGATTGCCGCCTGTACATGCGAATCAGCCCCGAGTTGTACCTCAAGCGGCTGCTGGTTGGCGGCATGGAGCGGGTGTTCGAAATCGGCAGGAACTTCCGCAACGAAGGCATCGACACGCGGCACAATCCCGAGTTCACAATGATGGAACTCTACCAGGCCTACGCCGACTATGAAGTGATGATGGAGATTACCGAAGAGCTCATCTCCGATTCGGCGCGGCAGATTTGCGGCGGCGTCAAGTTGCCCTACGGCGACCGCGAGATCGACTTCTCGCGCCCTTGGCGAAGGGCGAAGTACGACGACCTGCTTGTTGAACACGCGGGCGTTTCGATGAAGAATCCCGACGCGGTGCGAGCGAAGGCCCGCGAGCTTGGAATTGTCGAAACAAACAAGGACGACGCGGTCGTCGTAAATGAGGTATTCGAGGCGGTTGTCGAAGAGGCCATCGCCCGTGACAATCGGCCGACGTTCGTGATCGATTATCCCGCCGAGATCTGCCCGCTGACTCGGCGCAAGGCCGACGATCCGTCGATCGCGCTGCGGTTCGAGTGCTTCGTCGCCGGAATGGAAATCGCCAACGCCTACACCGAGTTGAACGACCCCGCCGTGCAGGAAGAAAACTTCCGCCAGCAGCTTCGCGGCGAGGCCCAGGGCGAAACGATGCGAGTGATGGACGAGGATTTTGTCACCGCCCTCAGGCACGGCATGCCGCCGGCGGGCGGGCTGGGAATCGGAATCGATCGCGTGATCATGCTGCTGACCAACACGCAGAGCATCCGTGACGTGGTGCTCTTTCCACTGCTGCGCCCCGAGGCGCAAGAGCAGACAGAATAGTGGCTGCGAATGTATAAACTCTTTCTGTGCCTGCGATACCTGCGACGCGGCGTAATGGCGTATTTCGCCATTCTCGGCATGGCGATATGCGTGTTCATGATCGTTGTGGCCGTCAGCGTCATGAACGGCTTTCTTCGCAAGGTCGAACAGGGCGCGAAGGGGCTTTTCGGCGACATTATCATCGAGCCCGCCCGCGGACACCAGGGCCTGAGCCACTACGACGAGATTCTCACAGCAATCGGCAGAGACGTGCCCGAAGTAGTGGACGAGAAGGGCAACGTGCTGGGCACGCCGATGATACTGAGCTACGGCGTTCTTCAGATTCCCGGCGAAAGCCAGATCCGCCTGGCGATCAACGTCGCCGGAATCCGCCTGCCGGAGCGGGCTGCCGTCACAGACTTCGCCAAGGGGCTTTATGTCCAGGCCGGCCAGGCCAGCCCCACGTTCGATCCGCCAGAGCAGTTGATGATCCGCGGCATCGAGAAAGAGATCGAATCCACCCGCAAGCTTCAGCAGGCGACGATGGATCGGGTGGACGCCGAGGGCCCCAAGCCCGAGTTGATGAGCCTGCTGGACCGGCTCTCGGCGGGGCTGTACTACCAGAACTTGGGCCTCGACAACATCCGCCGCCGAACCAAGCACCAGCGCGACCTTCAGCAGGCCATGGAACTTCGCAACAGGCGATACGAGCAGGGCGAAGATGCCGCTCTCATCGAGAAGGACATTCAGGCGATCAGGTCGCGCACCATAGAGCCGCCCGAAAATCGCGTCATTCTCGGGCTGGGCATACCAAGCCTGAGCTTCCGCACCGACGACGGAAAGACCGTGCGGTACATGGTGAGCGGCTCGAAAGTGGTGCTGAACATCTTTCCGCTCGGACGCGGGATGACCATGTCCAATCTCTCGCCGAACATCGAAATGTTCACCGTGGTGGACGACAACCGCAGCGATATATCCTCCATCGACAGCGACATGGTGTACGTGCCGTTTGAGACGCTGCAACTGCTCAACAACATGGATAACCCCGCGCGGTGCAGCCAGATTCACCTGAAGGTTCGCAACGGCGACGAGAAGGAAAGCCGTCTCCGCGAAGTCGCCGTCAAGGTGCAGCGAGCGTGGCTGAACTATCGGCTCGAGCGTCGGCGGGAAATACGCGAAAAACTCAGGCATGCACTTGGGGACGAAACGCAATTGCTGGATCCCGTCGCGGCTGGGGCGTACAAGACCGACGACGATCTGGACATGCTGATCAACAGCCCGGCGGTGATTCGCAAGCTTCTCAAAGAGCCCGATGAGATCATCACAGCCGCCGATGACCTTGCCTACATGAGCGATCTGAACGTGCTGACGTGGCGCCAGCGGCAGGAGAGCATCGTCTCTCACATCGAGTCGCAGCGAACGCTGGTGGTGATCATGTTCAGCATCATCTCGATGGTTTCGGTCGTGCTGCTGTTCGTGATCTTCTACATGATCGTCGCGCAGAAGACCCGCGAGATCGGCGTGCTTAAAGCGTTGGGCGCGTCCAGCAGGGGCGTTGCGGGCATATTCCTGGCCTACGGGGCGGCCGTCGGCGTATCGGGCGCGATCATCGGCTCTCTGGGCGGGTGGTGGTTCGTCGATCGCATCAATCCGATTCACGATTGGATGGCCGCGACGTTCGGCTTCCAGGTCTGGAGCCGCAAGAGCTTTCTATTTGAGCACATTCCCAACACTGTTGACCCGTGGGACGTTGCGGTGATCGTCGCCGGAACGATAGCAGCGGGGCTGGTGGGCGCGCTGCTTCCGGCGATAAGGGCTGCCAGAATGCAGCCGGTGGAGGCCCTTCGCTATGAGTGACCTCGCCATTGAAGCATGCAATCTGCACAAGAGCTACCGCATGGGAAAGGTGAACCTGCACGTGCTTCGCGGCGTGAGCCTGGGCGTGCGAGAGGGTGAATTCGTCGGCATAGTCGGCGCCAGCGGAAGCGGAAAAAGCACGCTGCTGCATCTGCTTGGCCTGCTGGACCGGCCCGACGAGGGCAGGCTCGTGCTGCACGGCTGCGATATGAGCAGACAATCGCATCAGAGGCGAAACAACATCCGCTGCCACGACATCGGCTTTGTGTTCCAGTTCTATCACCTGCTGCCTGAACTGAGCGTGCTCGAAAACGCGCTGCTTCCGGCGAGGGTGGGCTTTGACGGCCTCAAATGGTTCTCGCAGCGCGGCAGGCTGCGGATGCGGGCCATTGAAGTGCTCGAATCGCTGGAGCTCAAGGACCGCCTCAACCACAGCCCGAAGGAGCTTTCAGGCGGCGAGAGGCAGCGGGTAGCCATCGCCAGGGCACTGATGAACCGCCCGAGAATCCTGCTGGCGGATGAGCCGACCGGCAACCTCGATAGCAAAACCGGAAGGCAGATTCTCGCCGTGCTCAAGAAATTCCACCAGAACGGCCAGACCATTCTGATGGTCACTCACGACATGGCCCTTGCCGAGACATGCCAGCGCGTCCTCCACATGCGAGACGGCAAGCTCGGTTAAGCACCGCCCGCCAGGCGAACGAAAATATGTTTTTTCACCGATCTTGTTGCGTCACTGCCGTGTTGCAATAGTAGGCCAAAAGCCGAAAATACCATCAGCGATGGACGGTGAAAACACACAACTTGGCGCCGCGGACCTCGAAGACCTCAGCGCGTATCTTGACGGCGAGCTTGACGCGGCGGACGTTGCCCGCGTGGAGCGGCTGCTGCATGATTCGCCGGCGTGGGCGAGGGCGTTGGACGAGCTTCGCCGGTTGGATCAGGCAGCCGGGTGCTGGCGTGCGCCGGCGCCGGGCAATGATCTGGCAGCCAGGATCGTTCTGGCGGCCAGGCGGGGTAGAACCGTCAAACTTGTCCGTTGGCTGGCGCCCGTCGGGGCGGCTGCGGCTGCGGTGGCGGCCCTTGCAATCTTCAACACAGGCGATGCGCCGATTCAACAGCGGCCTTCGACGCCCACAGCGCAACTGGCCCAGCCGGGGCCAGTTGTAGACGACGCTTTCCTGATCGAGAACCTGCGCTTTGTTCGCAGCTACGACATAGTGTCAAATTACGAAACCCTTGAGGCCATCGAGGCTGCGGAGGCGTCGACGGGCACATGACGACGCATGCAAAAAGATGGTTCGCCCGCAAGGTGATGCTCGTTCCTGGAGCTTGTCTGCTTGTGGCGATTATCGCCGCCGGAGCATTCGCCCAGGGCGCGGATCAATCGCGTCAGCAGCAGGTGGGCATCGCATCTCAGCTTCGGCTTCTGGCGAGGATACGCGCCCTTTCCGAGGGCAAGTCGCTTGCGGCGGCGTTGGACAATAACCGCAGCGAGTGGAATTCGCTTTCGCCCGAGGAACGCGACAAGCTGCGAACCGATGCGCTTGCGTTCCTTAACGCCGACCCCGACAACCAGCGGGTTCTGGTCGAGCGATACCAGCAGATCATCGCCATGTCGGCCCAGCGGCGGCAGAAATATCAGATGATGGCTGAATGGGTTGACGCGGTTACGCGATCGTTCAGCGAGCAGGAGCGGCGCGAGCTGCTTGCGTCGGCGCCGGAGGTCCGAGCCCGCCGGCTTCTCGCTCGCCGCGCTGAACTTATCGCGTCGGGCGTATTGTCTGCTCATTACGCCGCCCCCGCAACCTCTCCGGCGTCTGCGCCGGCGACAACCCGCCCGGCGTCGGGCGACTGAACGCAATTCCACGGGCATACTATAATTGGGGTGCGCGAAAGGACCGGCAGCATGCCCATTAATCTCAAATGGTTCGGACACGCCTCGTTCAGGATCGAGCATGAAGGTATAGTGGTTTACATCGATCCATGGAAGATTCCCGTTGCCGACCACGATGCGGATGTTGTGCTGGTGTCGCACAGCCACTACGACCATTGCTCCAGGCCCGATGTGGACAAGGTGTCCAAGGACGACACCCTGGTTGTGGCGCCGGCGGACACCATTGCCAAGCTCAAGCTGAGCAACGCCGTGACGCCCCAGGAGCGGCTGACGGTGAAGGAAATCGTGATAGAACCGGTCGCCATGTACAACATCGACAAGGTTTTTCATCCCCGCGGGCACAACTGGTTCGGGGCGGTTATCACCATCGGGGGGCGGCGGATATACTACGCCGGCGACACCGATCTCGTGCCGGAAATGAGCGACTTGAAGGACGTCGACCTATGCCTGTTTCCGGTTGGCGGCACGTATACGCTTAACGCCGCCGAGGCAGCCAGGGCTTGCCAGGCGGTGGGTTGCGGCGCAGCCATCCCGTACCACTGGGGCGACATCATCGGCAGCGAAGATGACGCCCGCGAATTCGAGCGTCTCGCTCCGTGCAGGGTTCACGTGCTTCAGGCGGGTGGCGAGTTGTCGATTCCCTGACGAGCGACCCCAAACAAAAACCCCCCGCGGGTGCGAGGGGTTTTTGCATGCAAGTTTTGGGGCGTCTCGGGGCTGAACTTCGGCGCCTACTTGCCCGATGCCGCCTTCTTGAGATCCTTGTATTCCTGCGAATTCGTGTCGTCGGCCTGAATTCTCCAGTGCAACTGGCCGTGCTTGTCCAGGTACAGCAGGCCGGCGGTTGTTTCAACATTCACTGAGCCCGGGCGGATGAACTTCCTGTCGAAGTCGAATCGAACGACGATGTTGTCGGTGGCGAAGTCCGCCTCGACTTCGCTGACTTCGGGCACGCCCTCGATCTTGATCGGGTTGGGCAGATTGACCTTCTTCTTGTGCCCGATCAGCCCGCCCAGTTGAGCGGTGAATCCTTCATGGGCTACCGTCTGGCCCAGCGTGTGCGTGTAGAGGGCGAGGGTCATCTTTTGGGCGGCGCTGCTGTGCCCAGCCAGGAAGAAGCGGGTCTGGCTTGGCTGGACCTGTTCCTGTGACCATGGGCTCCACTGTGTGGAGACGGTTGTAATTCCCGCCTCCTGGGCGTTCTGGACGTATGGCGCCTGGCCCAGCAGCGGGTTAATTAGCACCAGGCGGGCTCGATACTGATATCGTACGCCCGTCTTGATCGTGTTGTCGTGATGGACGGCCAGCACAAAGCCCGACTCGAACTGCTGATCAAGCGACTGTATGGTGGCGTAGGCGAAATCGAGTTTCCTGACCTTTTCGACCGGCGCCGGTGGCGGGGGAGTAGGCCGACGAGGCGGAGTTCTTGTGGGCGTTCTGCCGCGTGTGTTGCCGCCGGGCATTCCGGCGGGCATGCCGTCCGGTCCCATGGGCATGCCCATGTCGTCCATCATGATTTCCGGTGAAGGCGTGTTGGTCGGGCGGGGCTGCTGCATCGGCGCCATTCCCGTCTGTTCGACGGTCAGCGTGACCGGTTCGCCGAAAGTCACAAGCGGGTTTTCGGGCACCAGGTGCAGCGGCGACACCCAGTCGAGCCCCGGCACGTAGATATCGTCGAACTGCGGGATAAGCCTGAAAGCCTGAACCTGTGCGGCGATCTGAATGGCCTGGTTGATTTCCTCGGCGTTGCCCGGCGTGGGGGCGAAAGGCGGAATTGGCTTGTTCTGGCTATCAAGCAGCGGCAACCATGTTTGCGTGACGGGTCGTGGCTCGCCCCATTCGCCGTCAAGCGGGGCCTCGCGCACCTGCCATTCAACGCCAACGATAACCGTCGGCACCGCTGGAAGGCGGCGCAGCTCTTCATGCCACTTGAGCATGAGGTCTCGCCACGGATAAACCACGGCCAGCGTGGTGCTCAGGCGGTCTTCGATTTTCGCCTCGGGCTGCTGCGGGCGAGGAAGAACGGCCTTGAGTCTTCCGATTGGCGCCGGCGGAACCGGCAGCGACTTGCAGACATCTTCGAGAGTGGGCAGATCGCCGGGCTCGACAGAGGCCACGGCCCTGATCTTCGTGCCCGTTACGCCGATGTCGGGAAAGCCGGGATAATTGGCCACCGTGTTGACGGCCAGTTCGTTGAGCATCTTCTTCCAATCGACGAGGTGCGAAGGTGGCGCTTTGAACTGGTCGTATCGGCTCCAGATCTTCTCGACGCCCTGTTTGAGGCTTTCGTTTGCCTTGTCCGGCGGAACGTTGGTTCTGGACGAACCCGCGGGCGTAAGGACGTTGACGGTGCGCGGCGACTGGGGAACCCAGTGCATCACCGCCCAGAGAAGCAGCAGTATGCACAGGCCCAGCAACATCTTCTCTATGTGCTTCTCGACGAAGCTTACTTCACCGCCGCTATTAGCGCCTTTGGCCATACTACGGCCTCCTCATATCGTTTCAGTAACTCTGATTACAGTCTGACTCGATCAAGTCGTACTCGATCCGGCCGCTCCGGATCATCGCACACGCTCAGTACAGAGGCGTGTTTGTTCGCGCCTGGTCCTCGCTCCTCAGTGCGGTTGGATGCAGGCCGCGAAGGAAATCTTCGGGCGCCAGCGGGCGCGCCCACACCGGAAGCATCATAAACTGGCAGGTGAACGTAGCCACCACCACCATGTCGTTTCCGTAGTAGTATCCGCTCAAGGTTGCGGGCAACTGCTCGATGCTGGTTTCCAGGATCGTGTGGTAGCGTCGGAAGTCCTGCGAGTTGCCGTCCATCAGGCGGGTCATGAATTTCTGTATGTGCCTGCTGGGCATTACCACGCTGAACTGGTAACGAATGATGTCCTGATTGGTGTCGGTAAGCCTTCCGGTGACGTCGTAGGTTTTCGAAGAAGGATCAGCCGGCGCAGCCATCTCACCGTGGGGCATTCCAATATCGTCAGGGACGTACATGTCTGGTCCGCCCGGAGGCATGCCACCGCGTCCTGCATGCGGATAAACCGGCATGGCATATCCCGCGGCAGGTTTCTTTGCGGCGGTCGTTCTGGACGACGAAGACGATGAAGTCGTGCCGCCGAAGAAGTAGTTGTTGTCGATCGTGATCTTAAGCCAGTGCTTGATGGGAGCGTTGATCACGTTGCGCTGATTTTCGGGCAGCTTGTCGAGTACTTCATCATTAATGCCCTTGATGGCGGCAGCAACGTCCGAAGCGATCCACAGCTTGTACTGCTTGACCCACAGCGTTGACCACGGCGGGTCCACTGGTTCGTTGCGGGGATAGGAAACCTCGCTGAGTATGTCCGCCACGTCGGCGTAAAGTTTGCCGTTCTCGGCCTTTCGCCTCAATAGGACGTCTCTTGCCTGTTGCTTCGCCTGCTCGGCCGTAGCCGAATCAATGGCCTGTCCGCCGCGCACGCCCAGAGCCATGTTTCCGGATGATCTGCTTGGATAAACCACCGGACTGGTGGACCTTTGATTCGCGCCGCGAGGAGGTGCCATCCCCGGCATGCCCATATCCATATCAGGCATATCCGGGGGCATTCCCGGGCCCCGCATCGCAGGCGCCGGAGTCGGCGCGCCCGTCATGCCCGGCGTCTCGGCAGGCTTGGCGGGGCGCTGCATCATCAGTATCACTTCCTGCGATTTGGCTTCGAGCGCGATTTCTTCTTCGGTTGCCGGAACCGTCGGGCCAAGGTCGTTAAGCAGCGCCATGGTTCGTTCGCGGTGCAGTCGCTGGTAGGCGCTGTTGAGGCCGTGCATGCGATCCAGTTCCAGATCGACGGGGAAGGCGGGCACGTGGCGAGACACCTGGCCGTTCTCGAAGATCGGAAGCTCAAGCACGGGATAGGCGTTCTTGTTCTTCTCGACCTGTTCCTTGTCAAGCTCCGCGGCCTGTTGTCGGATAGTCACGACGCGCTGCTTCTCGGCCTCAACGACATCCTCGTTTATGATTGATTGCCGGTTGATCGCCATCATCTTTCCGCTGACGGCTTCGAGGTCTTTTATCATCTTCGCGACATCGCCGCCGACGCTGGAATTGACAATCAGCAGGCCGCCGCCCACCACCAGCACCACCGCCAGCGTCAAGAAGATGAAGGCATTTGCACGTATGAAATTCATAGCGGACTCCTGTGGGCCTGCTTACTTCTGTGATGTCTGCATCGCCGGCACGCCGTCATTTTCTATGGCGATTATCCAGCCGATCCTGAACTGCGTGTCAGAAGACATATCCTCATCGGGGAACATGGGGTCGGGCATTGCGATTGTCGCCTCGGTGGTGGCGCTTGCGCCGCCGCCGCCCCAGCCCATCTCATCGGGGTTTCCCAGCGGCGCGCCCACGCCTGGCGCGCGGGGGCGAGGCGCCGGCGCTCGAGTGCCGGTCGTCGTCTGTCCCGCGGCGGCAAGCTGGCTTCGCTCCATAAGGTGCCACTCGACAACCTTTATCGGCGAGGCCAGATACGGAATCTTGCCGTCTCTTGCGGCTGAGACAAACGCCTGCCAGTCTTCAACAGGGATGCCGAAGGGCGGCGAAGAAACCCTGCCCTCGGCGATCATGTTCAGGCACTTGCTGGCGTTGTCGTTCAAGGTCGCTCCCGCGGCGAGCCTGCCTTCGGCGACGGCGGTTGTGAAATCCGTCCACTCGCTCTGATCCACGCCCACCGGAGGCGTCTGCGCCTTGGGAAGCATGTTCAGCACGCGCTGCGCGGCGTCGGAAAGATATGGCGGCCTGGCCGAGAACGCCTCGCTTCTGGCAAGCAGGTCGCGAAGCATGCGCTCGGCGCTCTGAAGGTTAAGCGGCGTTCTGCCGGTGAATTCCACCCTGAGCCCGCGCTGGGCCTTGCGATTGTCGGCGGCCGCGCCTGCTGAACCCGCCGCGGCTGGCGTCGCTGTCTTCGGCTGCAGCGTCTCGCCGACGACGTTGGGCAGATACGTCATCTGTATCTGGTCCACAACTATCATGTTGCGCTGGTCTCGGGCGATGGCCTTGATGCGGTCCAGTTCGGCGGCTCGCTGCGCCTCGTCGTCGGTCATTCGCGGCTGGTCTTTGGCCACGTGCGAGATCGACTGCGAGATCATGTTCATTATCGCCGGCTGGATGTTGTGGTAGCCGTACATCTGGGCGAAGCGCTCGATCGTTCGCTGTTCTTCGCGCCCCTGGTTGACGTACTGGTTGTAGTTCTGGTGAAGCCTGCTGATGGTGCTGTCTCTGGACCTTGCCACCGCCAGCGCCGAATTTGCTTCCAGCGCGCCAAGGTCGCTGTACGAGCGCCAGACCGGCACTGCCAGAGTTGCAAGAAGCACTGCCGCGGCAGCGGCGAAAAAGGGCTTCTTGCCCGACCACAATCTTGCCCGCGATATTTCGCTTGGCAGAAGGTTGGTGGTGATAACCGTCTGGTTAAGGCCCTGAATAGCCAACCCGTACGCCACCGCGAACGACATAATGTTCTCGGTGAAGATGGGCGTGTTCGCCGGGCCGCTGCCCTTGAGTTTGTTGTAGGCGTCGATTCGAACGACGGGAATGCTGAGGTTCTGCTCCAGATACTTCTGAAGACCCGGAAGGCGAAAACCGTTGCCAAGCCCGATGAGCCTCTTGAAGCGTGTCTCGCGGTGCAACGAAGTGTATCTGCCTACCGACCGCTGAATCTGCTGCACAAGGTCGGCGAAGACCGGCCTCATGGCCTGGAATATCTGCTTGGCGTACTTGCTGGTGACGGCAGTGCGCTTGAGGCGCTCGGCCTTCGAGAACGACAGCTTGAACGATCGCACGAGCGCCTCGGTGAAGCTGTTTCCGCCGATCTGAATGGTTCGGGTCCAGATTCTGCCCTTGTCGGCGACGATCAGGTCGGTTTTTTCAGCGCCGACGTCCGCAAGCAGCGTCGCGCCGTCTTCGGCAAGCTGCTCGTCGTACGTCATGAAGTTGTACAGCGCCAGGGGCGCCATCTGCACCGCGTCCACCGCTATCTCGAGGTTCGAGAAGTGTTCGAGCGACGCGTACATGTCAGTGCGCTTGATGGCGAAAATGCCGACTTCAACATCGGGACTCTCGGCGTCCTGGAACGTCTGCCATCGCCAGATAACCTCGTCGATGGGAAACGGAATCTGCTGTTCGGCTTCGTATCCGACGATCTTGGCGATGTTTGCGCTCTGAACCGGCGGCAACTTGACGAAGCACGCCAGGGACGCCGTTCCCGGAACAGACACCACCACGGTGGAACCGGTGACGTTGTTGCGGGCCAGGAATTGTTCAAGAGCGTTGCGAATGAGCTGTGGACTATCGGCATCCGGTTGCGACAGAATCTTCGGGTGCTCGATGATATCGAAGGCTTCCACCTGCACCTCGCCGTCGATACTGCTGAGCTTCAGGGCTTTGAGGGCACACTGGCCCACATCAATGCCCCAGACGGTCTTAGCTGTTGCCATGACTACTCCTGGGCTTAGAGGGCGGTCTGCTGCCGCGTTGCTACCTAACTTATCAGAGGCACCAAACTATTCCAAACTATCGTGATGCCGATGCTTCTGTCGCCCCATGGGCTGTTCGTATAATAAGGACTGCGCCTTCACGCTGCAACGATACTTGTGCTAATCCGGCCACAAAGGTTCTTGAATGTCTTCGCCTAACTTCAGTTTAGTAACCCTTGGATGCAAGGTTAACCAGTACGACGGCGCCGCCATCGCCCAGGCCCTCAAGAACCGGGGGCTGACGCGGGTTTCGGCGGCAAGCTCAACCGATCTGATCATCCTTAACTCCTGCTGCGTCACCGCCGCCGCCATGGCCAAAAGCCGAAACATCATCCGCCGGATGATGCGAAAATCACCGAAAGCCGCGGTGCTTTTCACAGGCTGCCTTGCCGATTACGACCCCAAGGCAGCCGAAACTCTGCTCCAAGACGCCGGCGCGCCCGCGCATCGCCGGGCGGTTGCAGGCAATCACGGCGATCCGCTTGGCGAGGCGCTGAGACTTGCTGGGCTTGACGCCCCAGTTTCGCCCCCGCCCGTTGCGGCGGATGCTCCGCTGAAGCAAAGGCGCTCGGCCTGCGCCCTTCGCTCGCCCGCCAAGGCGAATCTGCCATCGCCGGATTCGTTCGACAACAAGGCGCGGGCCTTTGTGAAGATTCAGGACGGCTGCGATGCGTTCTGCTCGTACTGCATCGTGCCTTATGCCCGTCCCAACGTCTGGTCGAGGCCGATCGACGAGATCGTCGCCGAGTGCGCCCGCCTGGTCGATGCGGGGCACAGGGAGCTTGTCCTGTGCGGCATATTCCTGGGCGCGTTTGGCAGGTCCACGTGCATCAGGCGACGGTGGGACGACTCGCCGTCGCAACTGCCCGCGCTGCTTCGTCGGCTGGGCGGCATCGAGGGCCTGTGGCGCGTGCGCCTCAGCAGCATCGAACCGCTGGATCTGGACGATGCGCTGCTCGACGCCCTCGGGGAGATGCGGTGCATTTCGCCGCACTTCCACATGCCGCTTCAGTCCGGCAGCGAGAGGATTCTCAGAAGCATGAACCGCCAGTACAGCCCGCGCCAGTATCTGGATCGCGTGGCGATGCTCCGGCGGACTCTTGATTCGCCGGCCATCACCAGCGACGTGATAGTTGGTTTTCCGGGCGAAACTGATGACGATTTCAGGCAAACTCTGGACGTGCTTGAAGCGTGCGGCGTGTGCAATATTCACGCGTTTCCGTTCAGCGCGATCGAGCCCACGGCCGCCTGGTTCCGCCGCGATCATGCGCCCAGCGCCGACGTTGTGCGTCAAAGGCTCGAGCGGCTGGAGAATCTGCGGACGAGGCTTGCCGTTGCGTATCGCAGCAGGTTCATTGGCGTGGAGCTTGAGGCGCTTGGCCAGTATTCCTCCCTCGGCGGCGATACGAACGTGGCGATGACCGACAGGGATTTCCACGTCCTGTACAGGGGCACACCTGCCGGGGGACGGGTAATTCGCGTCAGGCCGAGGGAACAGTTGGACCTGCGCATTTTCGCTGATGTGGTAGAATAAAAACATCGAGGCCGCAAACCTTTCGCAACCGTGGATGTCTACTCAGACGTGGCGATTCAAGACACCTGAGTAAGGAGAACTAAAATGATGCGAATGAGACCGGCATGCAAGATTCTGGGTTTCCTGGCGGTGGCGGTTGTGGTGGGCGCCCTGGCCAACGAAGCGCAGGCTCGTGACCATCGCGGCGACAGACGAGACCGCAACGATCGTCACGGCGAACGCCGGCGCGATGATGATCGGCATCGCGATCACGATCGCGGCCGCCATGACAGGTGCGGCAGGAACTGCTGCGTCACAGTTGTCCAGCCGGTCTATTACGCCAGGCCGGGAACCGTCTACTACGCCGCTCCTTACTACAATGCCCCCCGCGTGACGGTGCTGCCGTATCGCCCGGCGGGCAGGGTGGTTACCACAAGAGGCTATACCGGCGGTGGAATTACGATCAACATCAGGATCAAATGACGGAATAACGGAGTGCGGAAACAAACAGGGCCGGGGATGAATGCCATCCCGGCCCTGTTGCTTTTATCGAGGCCGACGGGGATCGAACCCGCAACCACCGGATCGACAGTCCGGTACTCTATCCAATTGAGCTACGGCCTCAGCTCACGAACGAGCAAAGCAGTATATATTCTACCCTGATGCTGTCAAGGCAGTTTGGCCCCAACGGCAAAAAAACTGAGCGGCGATCAGAAAAGCCGCTGCTCGCCCTGGGGCCACTCGTCGTCCTGGGCGGCGTGGTGGGGGGCGGGTTCCTGGACGGGTCCGGTTCTCCATCGCGTGTCGCGGCAGTCGTCGCCCGCCGCGCTTTCGGTTTCGTCCAGGACAATCGGTTCATCTTCGTATTCGACGGTGCTTGCCTCAACGGGGGCCAGAAGGGCGGTTCTTTCAGCAAGAAGCTCCTGGTCCGATTGCTGCACTATCTCAAGGGCCGGCTGGTCCTGCGCCGGCGCCGCAACGGCGCCCGCGGGCTGGAAATATCGTGCGAAGCGGGAGGAATCGCCCGTGAGCCTGGGCTGGCGAATCCTGTTAAGCTGCCTGAGGTAATCGTTGAGCTGGTCTTCTTCAAAAGTCGCCAGGAAGGCCGGGCGAGCGGTATTGTTCAGTGAAACTATTTCGTCGATCAACTGTCGTTTATTCATCTTGTCGCCTTCAGAAACCACGGATTGAAGGAGTAACCCTGATCTATGCCATTGTATCGGCCCCGCGGGCGGCAAAACTTTAGCCCCCATGGCGTACGTTAAGAACATGACATGATGGCATGCGGCAGCACTAGTCCGTATACTACGAGGCTGGAGTTTTGGATGAATCCAGCCATGGATGATTTGCAGTTTGAGCGTCTTGGGCCTGTTCGCAGGATGGTCAAGAAGGTAATTCTCAACCCCGCGGCGAATTACGTTCCGGCAGGGTTGGTCAAGGCGCTGTTGCGGTTCGGCAAAAGCGAACTGGCGGCGGCGAATTGGAAAGACCCCGGCGGCTGGCGAAGCATGGTTATCAGCTACAACGGCAAATGCCGGCAGATCGCCGACAAGATACTCGTCGGCGGCGGGACAATGCCGATGGCGCTTCGCAATCGCCGTCGCCTGGCGGGCAGGATAATCGCCGAGCTGATCGAATCGTCCGCCCGCCAACCGGTGCACGTGCTTGGCCTGGGGGCGGGTCCGGGCAGGATTATCATGGACGCCATGTTGCGGGCCAAGAACCCCAGCGTCGCCACGCTTGTGGACATCAGCGCCGAGGCGTTCGAGTTCGGCAGGCAAGCGGCGATCGACGAAGGGCTCGACGGTCGCGTGCGATTCATTCAGGCCGACGTTCGTGATGTTGGAAGCATGCTTGAAAACCCGCCCGACCTGGTGAAAATGATCGGTATATGCGAGTATCTCAGCGACGAGCAGTTGTCGTCGATACTCTCGGCGGTGTCCGGCGTTATGCCCGCCGGTTCGGCGATTGTGATGAACAGCCTTTCGCCTGAACACGGTACTGACAGATTCTTTCGCAGGGTGTTCGGGCTTCACATGCTTTACCGCGACGGCGAGCAATTGCAGTCGCTGATGTCGAAGTATGGTTTCGGACACTTCACCGTGCAGGCCGAACCGCTGGGTGTTTACCATGTTATCGTGGGGCGAAAGGTGAAAGACAACTGATGCCCGGCATCTGCGTACCATGGGGCGACGGCGAACTGGCGCTGACGCTGCCCGAAAGCTGGACTCTGCACCAGGTGGCAAGTTCGCACCTGCGCCCGGCGGGGCCGCAATGGCCCGAAAGGGTAGCTGGTGCAATAGCCCAACCCGTGGCCGGACTTTCCCTCGAAAAACTGCTCGCCGCACGCAGGGGCGGAAGGGTGGTCATCGTTGTTGAAGACCTTACCCGGCACAGCCCGCTGGATCAGATTCTGCCCATCATCCTGCGCGAAATCGATCACGCGGGCTTTCCCCGTGAAAGAATCGAGATATTCTTCGCCACCGGCATGCATCCGCCGCTCGACGCGGGGCAGGCCCGCGAGAAACTCGGGCCGGAGGCTTCGAAACTTGCGTGGCGGTGCAATCCGTGGCATGAGGAAAACTCCTTCGTCAGCGTTGGCGCTGTCGGCGGCATGGACGTTCGCATCGATCGCGGCGTCGCCGGCGCCGATCTGCGGATAATCGTCTCGTCGGTCAGCCCGCATCTTCAGGCGGGCTTCGGCGGCGGATATAAGATGCTTCTTCCTGGGGCGGCCTCGCGGCAGACTATCATGCAACTTCACCGCCTGGGGCTTGGCAGGTCGTTCAGCCAACTTGTCGGCTCGGACGGCGAAGGCAACGTGATGCGCCGCGCCATCGACAGGGCAGGGGCGATGATCGACGCCAATTGCGGCGCAAGCTTCGCCGTGCAATACCTGCTCGACGAGGCCGATCTGCCGACATCCGTCGCCGCGGGCGAGCCGCTGCCTACGCAGCGCATGATCGCCAAGCAGTGCGCCGTTGCGTGCGGCGTTCTTGTAAACGAACCCGCCGACGTGCTTGTCACCAACGCTCACCCCCGCGACTACGATCTTTGGCAGTCGTTCAAAAGCATACCCAACACGTTGTGGGCGGCCAGGCCCAACGGTGTTGTCATCTGTCTTGCCCGATGCGAGGCGCTGAGCGAAGGCATGAAAATTCCGCGCATACCGTTGAGCATGAAATGGGTCAGAAGAATTCTTCATTGGTTCGGTCCCGGAGTGCTGCCTTCGGTGCTGATGCGAGCCGTTCCATCGCTGCCGGGCGACGCCGGCTTCTTCGTTCGCCTTGCAGCAGGGGCGCTGCACAGAAACTGGATTCTCATGGTCAGCCCCGCGCTTCATAAGGCGGGCGTGCAGTTCCCGGGGCTTCCCATTTTCGCCAACGTTGACGACGCCTTCGAGGCGGCTGCCCAACTGCTCGGCGCCGGGCCGCAAAAGGTTGTGGTCTTTCCTTCCGGCGGCGCGGTTTATCCCGTGCCGGGTAATCGGGGCAAATCGTGAAGACCTCACGCGGCAAGACTGCCAGCCTGCTGAAGGTGCTGGAAATATCCCGAGCACTTGGCGCGAGCGTCGATCTTGAAAGCCTGCTTGGACTGATCGTCCGCCGCGGCATGGAACTGCTCGACTCGGAGCGGGCGACGGTTTTCATTTACGACAAGCCCGCCAACGAGCTCTACAGCAGAATCGCCGCGGGCGAGGGCGAAATACGCGCCCCTGCCGATCGCGGCATCGCCGGCGCGACCGTCTTGAACAACGCCACCATCAACGTGCCCGACGCATACGCCGATTCGCGGTTCAATCCCGAAGTTGATCGCAAGACCGGCTTTCGCACGCGGAACATCCTTTCCCTGCCTCTGCGAGACCACGAGGGCGAACTCGTCGGAGTGCTTCAGGTGCTTAACCGTCGCGGCGGGCCTTTCGACGACGAGGATGTCTGGCTTGGCGAAACCCTGGCCGCGCAGGCGGGAGTGGTGTTGCAAAGAGCAATCCTCATAGATCATTACGTCAGAAAGCAGCAGATGGAGCGCGACATGGGCATCGCCCGTGAAATCCAGCAGGGCCTGCTGCCTTCGCGCATGCCGTCGATTGACGGGTTTGACATCGCGGGTTTCACCTCGCCCGCCGATGAAACCGGCGGCGACGTGTTCGACTTCATGCAACTCGACGACGGACGCTGGATGGTGATCGTCGCCGACGCCAGCGGCCATGGAATCGGCCCGGCGCTGGTCATCGCCCAGACACGAGCCATGCTTCGGGCCGTGTGCAGCCTGGGCGTTGGCCTTGAGCAAACGCTCCAGACCGCCAACGATCTGCTCAGCGACGACCTTAACGACGCCCGCTTCGTCACCTGCTTTTTCGGCATGCTCGACGGCGCCGAATCGCGCATCGACTATGCCTCCGCCGGCCACGGGCCGATGCTGTTCTACGACGCCAGAAACGATTCCTTCTCGCAGGCGTCGGCAACCGCTCTGCCCCTGGGCGTGATGGGCGGCATGAAATACGATGAAGTAGTGCATCATTCCCTCCAAAACGGCGACTTCGTGGTTATCGCCACTGACGGGTTCTTCGAGGCGGTCAATCCCGCCGGCGAACCGTTCGGACTTGACCGCATGATGGAAAGCCTGCGCCGCGATCGCAACCTTGGCGCAAGCGAGATGATCGCCAACCTGCACAACGCCGTTGCGCAGTTCGCCGTCTCGCCCAAACAGGCGGACGACCTGACGATTGTCGTGATCAAGCGGAATAACTGACCGGCAGCGCCTTACGCTCCGAACTTCTCCAGTTTTCCGGCGTGAGCCATGGCCAGGGCCATCAGTTCCTTTGACGGAATCGTGCCGATTTCACCGCTACGGCAGGCGATTTCATCGAAGGTTTTGGGCCCGCAGCCGCGAATGTGCGGGGCGCTCATGAGCACCGGAACCGGATGCCAACTGTGCGACTTCATGCTGGGCGGCGTTGAATGGTCGCCGGTGATGATCAGCACGTCGGGCTTCTGGGCAAGCAGGGTGGGCAGGGCGGCGTCCATTTCTTCAATTCTCGCAATTTTTCCGGCAAGGTCGCCGTCTTCGCCGGTCTTGTCGGTGTACTTGAAGTGCGAGAAAACAAAGGTGTGATCCCTGGCCGCTTTGACTGTCTCGGCGCAGACATCCTTTGCCGTCGTCGGCTGGGCGACAACGGGAATGCCAACCAGCCTTGCAACGCCGCGGTACATGGGGTATCCGGCGACCGCGGCCGGGTTAACCTTGTACCTGTCGGCGAACTTGGGCCAGTCGGGGTGCTTGGCGAAACCGCGGGCGAGAATCATGTTCGCCTTCGGCTCATCCGCCAGAATCTTCGCCACCTGCGCGATGATGTCGCGCACCATTTTGGCGGTTTTTGACTTGTCGTATGGCGCGCGGGCGGGGTCAAGCGTCGGCACGTTGACCTGCTGCGAATCGGTGTCGCCGATGCAATCGTCCAGACCCTCGCCGCGGAGCACAAGCACCGCGCGGTGCTCGGCCTCGGTTTCGAAGAACACCTCAACCCCGGCCGGCGGCTTGAGGGCCGCCTTTATCTTCGCAAGAATGCGGCGGTTTTCGCTGTCGGGAATTCGCCCTGCGCGACGGTCGATCACGTTGCCGGATTTGTCCACCGTGCAGAAGTTCAGGCGGGCGGCCACGTCGTTGTCCTCAAGCGGGAACTCGACGCCCAACGCCGACAACACGCCTCTGCCCACTTCGTAAATCAGCGGATCGTACCCGAACAAACCAAGATGCCCCGGCCCGCTGCCCGGAGTAACCGCCGTCGCCACCGGCGTAAGCAGGCCAATGGCGCTCTTCGCCGCCAGAGCGTCGAGGTTCGGCGTGCGGGCCTGCATGAGAGCAGTGCCCTTGCCGTCGTTATCGCAGTCGCCAACTCCGTCCATGACCAGCAGGACGATTCGCTTGTCGTTCTTCATTGCCAGCGAGCTGATAAGTTTGCCGTATGTATCTTCCATTGTTGTTCCTTCTTATTGGGGTGAATCAGTCTACCAACGCCGATGCCGCAAACCAAGTGCCTACTTCACGCACTCCGGCGCCATGTCGGGGAACGGCAGATCGCTGATGCCCACGCCGGGGTTGCGATTCTCGAAGTACCGCAGGTTCCATTCATCGGGAAAGAGCAGGACGGGCCTTCGCTGGCCGTCAAGCGCCAGACGGGCGCTGGTGGGCATGACCAGCGAATCGGCATTCGCCGACGGATCGAGCCACCGCGCGACGGTCCACTGGGCCGGTTCCAGCCGCGATTGAGCCCCGTATTCGCTTTGCAGGCGGTACTGAACGATCTCAAACTGCAACGGGCCCACCGCGCCGAGCAGAGGCACGCGCCGGCTGGCGTCGGCAAGGTCGTAACACTGCACGACGCCTTCCTGAAGCAACTGGTCAAGCCCTTCGCGGAACCGCTTGTAATTGGCCGGCGTGGGGTTCTCGATGAACGCGAAACACTCCGGCGCGAATCGCGGAATCTCGTCGTAGACGATGCCCGAGTCCTCCGTCAGCGTGTCGCCGATTGCGAAGCGGGCGCTGCCGACGATGCCGACAACGTCGCCGGGATACGCCTCGTCGATGGTCTGGCGGTCCTGGCCGAAAAGCTTGGCCGCGTTCGCCAGCCGAATCGACTTGCCGCTCTGCGCGTGCGTCACGTTCATCTCGCGCTCGAACTTGCCCGAGACCACGCGAACAAACGCGATCCGGTCACGGTGGCGGGGGTCCATGTTCGCCTGAATCTTGAACACGAAGCCCGAAAACAGCTTGTGAGACGGCCTCACCATTCCGCCCCTGCTTCGCTTGGGCCCCGGCGGCGCCGAAAGATCCAGAAACCCGTCCAACAGCAACTGAACGCCGAAGTTGTTTAAAGCGCTGCCGAAGTACACCGGGGTCATCCTGCCCGCAAGAACCTCCGCACGGTCGAACGTCGCGCCCGCGCCTTCGAGCATTTCAACCTCTTCGCAAACCGCGCGATACGCCCGCTCGCTGAGAGCCTCGCGGACTACAGGGTCCGACAGGCCCGCAGTTGAAACCGGCGCCCTGTACGCACCGCCGGTGACTCGCTCGTACATGTGCGCCATTCCCGTGGCGCGTTCCCACACGCCCTTGAAGTCCACCCCTGTTCCCAGCGGCCAGTTCATCGGGTAGGCGGCTATGCCAAGCACGTTTTCCAACTCGTCCACCAGGGCGATCGGGTCGAGAGTGGGGCGGTCGAGCTTGTTCATGAACGTGAATATCGGCACGCCCCTGTGCCGGCAGACTTCGAAGAGCTTTCGCGTCTGGCTTTCGATGCCCTTGCCGGCGTCGATGACCATTATGGCTGCGTCCACCGCGGTCAGGACGCGGTAGGTGTCTTCCGAGAAATCCTTGTGGCCGGGCGTGTCCAGCAGGTTCACCCGCATGCCGCGATAGTCGAATTGCAGCACGGTTGAGCTGATCGAGATGCCGCGCTTCTTTTCCAGCTCCATCCAGTCGGAACTGGTGGCCCGCTGGTTCTTCCTGGCCGTGACCGACCCAGCAAGCCCGACGGCCCCGCCGTAGAGAAGAAACTTCTCCGTCAGCGTGGTCTTGCCCGCATCAGGATGCGAGACGATTGCGAACGTCCGCCGCCTGGCGATTTCGTGATGCGATATTCCTGCCGTGTTTGTTGTTTCCATGGGATAAACCGTTGAAAATCGAGTTACCGAATGCCGTCGTGACTAACGCCGCGACGATTATTGAGAATCATCCCCCGAGATACTGAAGCCTACAACGGTGGACGTCACTCATTCCACCGATTATACGGCCGGCGTGCGAAGGTGGATAGGGTTAATGCGGCGCCAGTGTTCCGATG
>JAAYCO010000087.1 GCA_012729725.1 Planctomycetota bacterium | reverse complement strand
GACCTCGAAATGTCCTTCTGCACCGAGAACGACGTGATGGAAGTGACCGACGAGGTGCTTCGCAGGGTCTGCAAAATCGCCGGCAAGCAATACCCGGATCGCGTCACGCGAATCACGTACGATCAGGCGGTGGCCGATTACGGCATCGACCGCCCCGATATGCGGTTCGGCATGCTGCTGCGCGACGTGAGCAACATTGTGGGCGGGTGCGATTTCAAGGTGTTCGCCGACGCCCTGTCCCGCGGCGGAATCGTAAAGGCCATCTGCCCGCCGGGCGGCGCCAAGTTCACCCGCAAGGACATAGACGGTTACACCGCCTACGCTGCCGACTTTGGCGCAAAGGGCCTGGCATGGTGCAAGCTTGAAAACGGCGCGTTCGCCGGCGGAGTGGCCAAGTTCCTGCCCGAAGGCGTGCAGCAGTCGCTTCGAGAGCGGCTGGGGGCGACCGACGGCGACATCATCTTCTTCGTTGCCGACAAGCCCTCCGCCGTCAACAAGGTGCTCTCCGCGCTGCGAGTGAAACTCGGAAGAGACATGAAGCTGTATTCCGAAGACGCCTTCGCCTGGTGCTGGGTGACCGATTTTCCGATGTTCGAGTACAGCGAAGAGGAACGCCGATTCGCCGCGATGCATCACCCGTTCACCAGCCCGCGACTGGAAGACCTGGACAAGCTTTCGAGCGACCCCGCTGCCGTCAAGGCGCGGGCCTACGACATCGTCTGCAACGGAACCGAATTGGGCGGCGGCTCGATTCGTATTCATTCAACGCAGGTGCAGAGCAAGGTGTTCTCGGCCCTTGGCATCGGCGACGAGGAAGCGAAGAACAAGTTCGGCTTTCTGCTGGACGCGCTGCGGTACGGCGCGCCGCCGCACGGCGGTTTGGCGCTGGGCCTCGACCGCGTCGTAATGATGATGGTCGGCGCGTCCTCCCTGCGGGATGTAATTGCCTTTCCAAAGACGCAACGCGGAATGTGCCTGATGACCGAAGCGCCGTCTCTTGTGACGGATGCGCAACTGGCGGAGCTTGATCTGAAAGTGATAATTCCGCCCGAAGAACTCTAGGCCCCGACATGAAGATATCGCTGAACTGGCTGACGGATTATGTTGACGTATCGATGCCTGTTGCCGAGCTGGCGGAGCTGTTCGTCCGCATCGGCTTTCCGGTGGAATCGGTCGAGCAGACCGATACGGACATCGTAATCGACCTTGAAATAACCTCCAACCGTCCCGACATGCTCGGTCACATCGGCGTCGCCAGGGAACTGGCTGCGGCGACCGGCGCCAAGTTCACCGGGCCGAAGTTTGCGCTGCCTGCCCCGCGCGGCAAGGCTGCCGACATGACCAGCGTCACCGTCGAAGCGCCGGACCTGTGCCCGCGGTACACGGCCCGCGTTATCAAGGGCGTCAAGGTCGGCCCAAGCCCAAGGTGGATGGTCGAGCGGCTCGAAGCGCTGGGCCTGCGAAGCATCAACAACGTGGTGGATGTGACCAACTACGTGCTGATGGAATACTCCCAGCCGCTGCACAGCTTCGACTTCGACAAACTTGCCGGTCGGAAGATCGTCGTCCGCCGCGCTAAAGGCGGCGAAATGATGGTCAGCATCGACCAGACCCGCTGCCGGCTTGACGAGCAGATGCTGGTGATCGCCGACGAAGCCAAGGCGGTGGCCATAGCCGGCATAATGGGCGGGTTGGACACCGAGGTTAGCGAAGGCACCGTCAACGTCCTGATCGAGGCAGCGCAGTTTGACCCGCTTGCCACCCGCCGCACGTCGCGCAGGCTGGGCATAATGAGCGACAGCAACTACCGATTTGAGCGAGGCATTGATCCCGTCGCCATCGATGAGGCGTCGGGGCGGGCTTGCGCGATGATCATCGAGCTGGCCGGCGGCGAACTTGCCGAGGGCATGGTCGATGTGTGGGCCAAGCCGTTCGAGCCGGTTCGTGTTTCAATGCGGAACGAACGCCTCAAGGCGGTGCTGGGCATCGACATTCCGGAATCTCGCAGCATGCAGATACTCGAGGGCCTCGGGCTTCAGCCGCAATCCGCCGGCGGCGTGGTATCCTGCACGATCCCCCCTTACAGGGCGGACCTGTACAGGGAGATTGACCTCGTTGAAGAGGTCGCCCGCCTGGAAGGTTACGACAAAATTCCGACGGCGAATCGCGTTTCTCACGCGGTCCAGCCGCCCATCGCCGTTCAACAGCTTCGCCGAAGGGCGGCCGCGGTTATGTCCGCCGCCGGGTTCGACGAGGCGCTGACAATCGGATTTGTGGATGTCAGCGAGGCGGCCCTGTTCGGCGTGTCGGAGCCGGTATGCGTGGATCCGCTGGTGCGCCGCACGAACAACGCGCTTCGGCCGAACCTGCTCATAAATTTGCTGGAGGTCTGCAAGACAAACCAGAACGCGGGCAACGGACCGGTTGGGCTCTATGAACTGGCGTCGGCCTTTCCGCCGGTGCAGGGGCGGCAATTGCCGGCCGAGCACACCCAGCTTGCAGTGGTGCGCGCCGGCGGCGAATTGCGGGACATCCGCGGCGTCATCGAATCGCTGGCCTGCGAACTGGCGCCCAAAAGCCGGCTGGAAGTTGTTCCGGCGTCGGCCAAGGGGTTCGACGAGTCATCCAGTGCGCAGGTTCTGCTCGACGGCAAGGCGATAGGTTTCATCGGGGCTGCGTCGGGCGACGTGCTGGCGCACTACGGCCTCGAACATGCGGTGATGATGGGCGCGCTGAACTTTGATGCCCTGTCAGCCGGTGGTTTAGTAACCAGACGATTTTCACCCGTGCCGAGATTCCCCGCGGTGCGGCGAGACATTTCCGTCATAGTCGACGAGGCGGTTACGTGGAAGCAACTCGCAGCCGCGATAGAATCTGTTGCTCAACCGATGAGGGTCGGGCTTGATTATGTCACGACATATCGCGGCAAACCCATCGCCGCGGGCAAGAAGAGCGTCACGGCGGCGATAACTTATCGATCTTCCGAGGGAACTCTTCGCGGCGAGCAGGTTGACGCGGAAATGTCGAATATTGTTTCCGCGCTGAAAGCTTCGCTGGGAGCGGAACTTAGGGCGTAATGCCGCGTGCGCGTCCGTCGAAAACGTGCTTGTTTTCGGTGAAAAATCGCAAATAGGCTCAACTTTCCGCCCCTTGTTCCCGAATAATTAAATGGTATAATCAGTGTGACAACGGCCTCTGCCTTGCACGGCGGACGACGTAAGTGAAAAGAACCGATAAGCCCATTATGGGAGGCTAAAGTCCAAGGTCTCTCGAGATCAGGCGGCCGCCCACCTTAAAACTAATGGGTTCTTTCGCCTCGTCGTCACCGGCAACCGGTGGAGGCTTTTTTTGCGCGCATTTTTCACGGCGGGCCAAAACTGCCGGTGGGGGCTTCACATCTCTTTCTGGAAGATTGACTTGCGCGGTGGTGAGTTTATAATCGCCCCGCGACGGCGCGTGTAAGGGCCGAGGTTCGGAGTGATATGACGCTTTCGACAAGTCTCACAGTCCGCTGTATGGCGGCGGCCTTGGCCGTCATGGCCAGCCTGTCGGCAGCCATGGCGTCAGATTACATTCAGGCGGACGCCCGATTCAGCGGCCGGGAAATCTACTCGTTCCAGGATGAGGGCCGGCAGGTCACCATCGTCAGCGGCGGATTCAGATTCACCGTCGGCGACAGGGTGCTCAGCTCGCGCGAGGCAGTCCTGTGGGTTTCTTCGACCGATCCCGACGCGATGAAGCACAACGTCGTGGTCTACCTTGAAGGCAACGCGAAGGTGGAGGATCTCGGCGGGGCGTCCACGACCGACAAGACGATGCTGGTCGAGCTGCACATCCAGGGCAGAATCGTGGCTGCGGGGCGGGTCGTCCAGAAGTCGCACACCGATCTGCCGCTGTATCAGCGAGCGCTTGGCATGCTGAACGCGCCGCAGGTTTCCGCCGAACCCCAGCAGCAGAGCGCCGCATCTGTGGTGACGACTCCCGCAGACGAAGATGAACGTGTTGACCGGCAGGCGCCCGCCCAGCAGGGGGACGATGCCGCCGCAACGCCCGCGCCTTCAACGCCACCGGCGGCCCCCGAGCCCGCGCCTGTGATCAGGCCCCAACCGCTGACGTTCTACGCCGATTCTTTCACCAGCGAGGTGAGCGACGGCGTTCGAACCACGATTGCACGAGGCAACGTCTACCTGTCGCTGGGCGACCCCGACAGCAACGACTTCATTGAATTGCAGGCCCAGCGCGCTGTGATATTCAGCGAGATGTCTGAGGGCCAAGAGGCGGCAACGAGCCCCGAAGTGGAAGACCTCCTGCCGCGGAACGACGAGAAAGAGTCCATAACCGGCGTTTATCTCGAAGACGACGTGATTATCTCCCGCGGCGAGCGCCAGTTCACCGGCCCGCAGGCGTTCTACGACTTCAAGGTCGATCGGGCGCTGGTGATAGATCCCGTCTTCCGCACCAGGCAGGAACAGCGGGATATACCGATCTACATACGGGCGAGCGAGGCCAGGTCGCTTTCGAGAAAGCAGATCTACTTCCGCGACGCCAGCATATCGACAAGCGATTTCCACACGCCGCGGTATTCCATAAACGCCAGGTCGATTTACCTCGAAGACCGAACCAGGTACGACGAGGAGGGCGTGCGCGTAAGCCAGCAGACCTTCTACACCAGGGCAACCCACAGCACGTTCAGGGTGTTCGGCTGGCCGGTCGCGTACTGGCCTTATCATGCGGGCGAAGTCACCCAGTCGCACACCGCGCTGCGCAAGATCACGGTCGGCAGCAGTTCGCGGTTCGGCTCGGGCGTAGAGACGGAATGGCATCTGTTCCGCCTTCTTGGACTGGTTCCGCCCGACGGCTTTAAAGGCACTGCCGAGTTCAACTACTACGACCGCGGGCTTCTTGGCGGCGTGAATCTCAGGTACGCCAGGGAGAACTACAACGGCTATGCGCTTGTGTACGGCCTGCACGACCGGCGGCAGGACGACGACTTCGGCAGGCTGAGGGAAAACATCCTCGCGCCCAGCGAGCGAGGCAGATTCCTCGCGCGTCACAAGCAGCAGGTGCAGGGTTGGGAAGTGCAGGTTGAACTGAGCTACCTCTGCGACAGGAACTTCCTCGAACAGTTCTTCAACAGCGAATACTGGAACGGAAAAGAGCAGGAAACGCTCATCTACGCTAAGAAGCAACAGGACAACTGGGCGTTCACTTCGCTGCTGCAATACCGGATCAACCGGTTCCTCACTCAGACCGAGTCGTACCCCGACTTTGGGTTCTACATGATCGGCCAGCCGCTGCTGGACGACAAACTGACGTATTACAACGAATCTCACGCCGGCATAAAAAGATGGCGCCCGGACAACGCGCTGGATATCAGCAGCAGCGACGTGATGGTTCGCGGCGACACGCGAAACGAAATCGATTTTCCGTTCAGGCTTGGCCCGGTCCGCATGGTTCACTACGCCACCGGCAGGCTCAGCGGGTGGAGCGACAGCCCCGACAACGGCGATATTTACCGCCCGTACGGACAGGTTGGGCTTAAGGCATCGACCGACATCTGGAGGCAGTACAACGACGTAAGCAGCAGGCTGTGGGATCTTCGCGGCCTGCGGCACGTCATAACACCGTACACAAATGGATTCCTCAGCTCGACCGGCGGAACCGAGCCCCACGAGCTTTACCAGATGGACCAGTCAATCGAGGGCGTGCGCCAGATGCAGGGCGTGGTTTTCGGCGTAGATCAGCGCCTGACGACGGTCAGGGGCGGGGCCGGAAGGCAGTACCAGACTGAGTGGATGCGGCTGAACCTCTCGGCGGGCCTGATGGACATCGAACGGCCCAAGCCCGACGCGACGTCGGATGGCAGGTTCTTCTACTACCGGCCGGAAAACAGCCTGCCCCGCAATTTCATCAACGGCGAGTACACCTGGCACATCAGCGATTCGACCACGTTCATGACCGACGCCAATTACGACATCGACAGCGGCGAGCTTGGACGCGCCAATTTCGCACTGGCAATACGCCGCGATCCCCGGCTGTCGTACTTCATCGGCCTGCGAAAGATCCGCGACTACGATTCGTCGATCGGCACGTTTGGAATCAACTACGAGATCAACCGCAAATACCGCGTGAGCTTCTTCGAGCAGTTTGATTTCGACTTCCGAGGCCGGCAGAACGAGCGGACGTCATTCACAATAACCCGCAAGTTCGAGCGGTGGTATGTCTCGACCACCTTCGATTACAACCAGGTGGACGACGATTTTTCCCTGTTCTTCAGCATCTGGCCTGAAGGCATTCCCGAAGTTCGCATCGGCATGAGGACCGCCGATCTCCTCAGCGGCAGCGACAGGAACTAGGGCCTACTTGCGATTCACGCGATTGAGGTTCTTTCTGTACTGGCCCGGGGCCATGCCGAACCTGCTCTTGAACGCCAGCGACAGCGACATGTTGGAGCCATACCCGACGTTCTGGGCGATTTCCTGAAGGTTAAGCGTGGTCTTCTCGAGCATTGCGGCAGCGCCTTCAAGCCGCACTTCCTGCAGGAAACTCGATGGAAGGCGCCTGAGATACTTGGCGAAGTTTCGTTGAAGCGTCACGGCTGTGCACCCCGCTGCCCTCGTGATGTCTTGCAGCGTAAGCTGGGGGTTTGAGTAGTTGCTCAGGATATAGTCGATTGCCTGCATGGTGGCGGGGTGCTCAACTGCGTAGGCGTCGGTGCTGCCGCGGGCGACGATCCGGTCCGACCGAATCAACTGGATCTGCCTGGGCGCGGGCTTTCCGTTGATCAACCCGTCGAGTCCCTCGACCATCTTGATGGCTGCGCCTTCGTGGTTGTCGCTCATCACGCTGATCGAGGGCAGCAGGTTGACGCCGTATTCGGGGTCGTCCGTGTTGGAGACTATGGCCACGTCCTTGGGTATGGACACGCCCACCTGTTCACAAGCCCGGTACACCAGGTGCACCGATCTGATTCTGCCTATGTACAGGGCGCAGGGTTTGGGCAATTGCAGCAGCCACTCGCCGATGACCTTTATGCATCTGGTGAAATCCTCCTTCATCACCTTCTTGCCAACCAGGTTCCAGTAGATGAAGTCGTAGTTGTAGCCCGCTTCCTTCGCCATCCTGCCGATGACCGTGACCGGGTCGTAAAGCATCGGATGCGCATTGGCCACCGCATAGTTTCTGTATCCGCGGGAGCGGAAGAAATTGAAGACCATCGCCATGTTGTATTCAGTGTCGGCGCGGACGGGGAAAATATTGTCGGCGATTATTGAGGATCTGGTGGCGATCGGCGTGCCCTTGGGCAGGCGGGCGATTTCCTGCGGGCTTATGTAGTCAACGATGGCGCCGTCGCCGTACCAGTTCTTCGGTATCTCGGCGGGGTAGTACTCGATGCTCCAGTGCATCATGTGTCCATGTTTGAGTATGGTTTCAAACACGGTTGGCCGCTGTTCCTTGAGCACCAGCAGGATGTTCTTTCTCTTGGCGTTCAATCGCTCTCCAATGCGGCCGCTCTGTGCAGGAAAGACCAGCCGCTGCGCACGACCGCGGTCAAGGCATCCGGCATGCATGCCGCGCACGCCGACGTTTTGGATCGGCAATCCAGAATCATCGGCGTGATGATGTTCCTTATATAGTATCAGGCTGAATTATTGTGCGAAAGCTCATACTGCAAGGACATCCGCCAGTTGCGAGCTTCATGCGGCGATGAAAGATTGACATCGTGCAAAGAATAGCGAAAACCCCTCGTATTTCCCCGACAAATAGTCTTTTTGCCAGGCCGCGTCAATGTTGGCCGCAATGATGTTTTGCATATAATCGCTGCCAAAACTATATATTGCACACTAGTGCATCACGTGTGATATTGCCCTCATGCTCACTAGGACGCCAGCACGTGTCCTCTTACAAATCGGTGCACAACAAGGCTTGGATAATCGGTCAGCATGGAAATCAGCTTTCTGGAGTATCCCAGCCGCAGAGAACAAGAAAGGGAGAAGCAAATGAAGGCATGGAGAAGCAGTTGCGTTACAGCGGTTGTACTGGCCTCAATTGCGGTGGTTGCCTCCGTGGCGCCGGCCGCCAATGTGAACTTCCTGCAGGAGTATTCCGGTGGAACCTATGACGACGCGTTCACCAACAACGCGTACTGGTCAACCGGAACTGCGCCTCTGTCTACTGACAGGGCTCGGTTCATGTATTTAAGCGACGGCACGGTAACCGCCGTTAGACTTCAGGACGATTTCACGCACACCGCATTCGTCGTTGCGGGGTATGGCAGCACCCAGAAGCTTATCGTGGATCTCAACGGCCACACTCACACCGCCACTGAAACGAGAAACGGCTATTTCACCGTCGGCGGCAGCGAGGGCGTTGGCACACTGGAACTCAGGGACACTGGCGCCGTCAAGGGTCAGGCGAACTGGACGAAATTCGACGTGGGATTCGCCTCGCTCAACACCGGCGAACTGCTTGTGAACGGCGCGACGATCAACTGTTCAGGCACGTCCAGTGAAATACGTATCGCCAGCCAGGGCACGGGCAAACTGACCATTACAAACGGCGGTGTCTTGTCCGCGGCGGTCCGGAACATGTATGTCGCGATTGACAACGTTATTAACACCCGCGGCGAAAGCACCACCGGCACGGTAGTGGTTGACGGAAGCGCCTCGTCGATGACCGTTGCGGATCTCTGGATCAGCGGCAAGACTGACAGGGCCGGCGGAAACGCAAGCCTGACCATTCAGAATGGCGCAAGCGTTACCGCAACCGGAACGCTCACCGTGTGGGATCCGGGCAGCGTCACCGTCACCGGCGGCAGTCTTCAGGCGGCGGCGATGAACCTGAAGGACAACTCCGACCTGGCGCTGACAGTCAACGATTCGATCTCGGCGGCGATTGTAAACATAACCGGCGACCTGACTATTGGCTCGGGCGTTGTTTTGAGTCTTCAGTTCGATGACGCCGGCGCCTACGGCGACTTCATCCCGCTGATTCAGTACGCAGGCGCGCTGAGCGGAACGTTTGCAGGTCTTGAGGAAGGCAGCCAGGTGATGGTTGGCGGCACGGCGATGACTCTTACCTACACCGGCGGCGACAACAACACCACCATCGCCCTCGTGCCCGAGCCCATGACGATGAGCCTGCTGGCTCTCGGCGCCGCCGGGCTGGTTGTCCGCAGGCGCAAGTAACGCATGTATGGTGACGTTCGATGGGAAGACCGGCAGCCTTCACCCGCTTAAGGCCGGTCTTCCCAGTCTGTATCGCTCTAAGGCAGAGGAACATACGATGAGCAACAAGCACGGCCCGGCGGCCTTCACGTTGATCGAGTTGTTGGTAGTGGTGGCGATCATATCCTTGCTGGCCAGCATGCTTCTGCCGAGCCTGAAACAAGCCAAGGAACTGGCGATGAGGGCCAGCTGCCTGGCGCAGCTGAGAAACCTCGGCGTGTCCTACAACCTGTACGCCAATGAAAACGACGGCTGCTTCCCGCACAAAGAAGTCAATGTCAGCGGGTACACCGACTACTTCAAGGACCACAAGCGGCACGTGATTCGCGAGAGCAGGAAGTGGGTCAACTCGGGCGTGTTGATCGAAAACGAATTCCTGGACATCTACGCCCTGTTCTGCCCGTCGGGCTGGGACTACTTCAGAAACGATATGTGGGAGAACCGGGGAAGCAACCCGGCGACCACGCTCTTTTCGGATTACTCCGTTCACGCCCTGTACTATTGGGAGGACGTGGCCGGACAGCGCGTCTACAAGGTTGCGCCGCGCGCCGGATTCAGCCAGCAATCGGACGGCACCATACCGTTGGCCAGCGACTGCAACGTGAGCGTCAGCAGCACCAGGCAGTTTCCAGGCAAGGAGATTCCGTGGTATTCCACAAACGTCGCCATGTGGCATCAGGAAGTTTACAACGTGGTGTACCTGGACGGCAGAGCCTCCACCTTCCAGTATGACGACGACATGTTTACGGGGCAATCATGGTATGTTACCTCCAACTGCACCAACTGGGCGTTCTTCAACTTTGTCACAGGCAAGTAGCCTTCTTCTTGAGCCGCATTTTGTGATTGTGAGAACCTTATGAGACTGCCGACCCTCTGCAACCTGACGATTAGCGCTGCTTTGATCTGGTCATCCGCCTGTTTGGCGGACTGGAATGCGCCCGACACCAACTTGCTCAAGAATCCCGGCTTCGAGGCAGGCGGCGACATGCCCAGCGAGTGGAACAAAGGCGCGACCACCAGGTTCAAGCGCGATTGCACAACGGCGCGTTCGGGCAACGCATCGCTGCTTTGGGAAAACGACGATCCAAACTCGTATCAGCTCCTTGGGCAGCAAGTGCGATTGACGCCGGGGCGAAGGTACGAAATCTCCGCGTGGATCAAGACCGACAAACTCGAAGGCGTCAGGGAATCAGGAGCGACCATCTGTCTTGAGTATAAAGACGCCAGTGGCAATCACATCAAGGGCGGCCAATACCCCGGCGGCCAGAAGGGCACAAGAGACTGGTGGCGGTTGGTGGCCTACAGCGGCCCCGTGCCTCAGCAGGCGGCTGAAGGTTCGTTCGTCTGCTATGTCAAAAGAAACAACAAGAGCAAGAAGACATTCACCGGCAGGGCCTGGTGGGACGACGTCTGCATTCGCCCGCTGTCGTTGGTCACCATGATGCTCCAGCCTTCAAGCAAGGGCATAGTGAAGGATAGCAGCCCGTCGCTTGAGTTCGAGTTCGAGTGCTGGCCGGGCGACTTCGGGCTCACGTTCCAGCAGGCAGCGATTGAGGTGAGAATTGTGGACAAGGCCGGCAAGACGGTCCTTTCCCAGGACTACGATATCACCGACAGGACCACACCGGCCTCCCTGGACGTGCGAAAGCTTGGCGCCGGCGTGTACACCGTTGTCTCGATCATGAAGGCCAAGGCGGCGAACACGGAGCTCTGGCGATGGGAACACCAGATCACCCGTGTAACGCATGGCGCCGCTACTCCAAAGGTGTATCTGGACGAGCACGGCAGGCTTATTCGCAACGGCAAGCCCATGTTTCCGCTGGGCGTGTACGTGCGGAAGGCGCCTGTCAACCAGTTGGCGAATACCCCGTTCAACTGCTTCATGTCTTACGACATACTCACCAGGAAGCAGATGGATTTGGCTCACGAAGTCAACCTTGGCGTTATCTACGCGATAAACGCTTATTTTCACGCGATGTCAAACGTTCGCGGGGATGTTCAGTGCGTTGACGATGAAGTTGCGGCCATGCTGGAACAGGTCGAGAAGCACAAGAATCACCCAGCGCTGATCGCCTGGTACGTCAACGACGAACGCGGGCCGGACTTCCTTCGCGAATTGCTGGCGCACTATCACGCACTGGACCAGGCGGATGGCGACCATCCTGCATGGACGGTGCACAATGTGCCCTCTGAGATGTCGATGCTTATAAACACGACTGACGTGATCGGCCCGGATCCATACCCCGTGGGCCTGCCGGGATCTCACATAAGCAATGTGTCATCGAAGGTGATCGAAACTCGCAAGCAGGTCAGAAACGCCCGTCCAATGTGGGTTGTTCCGCAGATAATGGACTGGGCGAACTACAAATCGGTTCCATCGCAGCCCCCCAGCGTTGAAGAAATGCGGTGCATGTCGTGGCAGGCAATAACAGAAGGCGCCCGCGGCCTTATCTACTACAGCCTTCATGACCTGTTCAAAAATGGGAACGAGGATGGCGAGAAACGCTGGGCCGACGTGAAGCAGATGGCCGGCGAAGTGGCGCAGTACTCCGACATACTGCTGAGCATTGAGCAGTGCCCCGAATTGAAAGTGACGGCTGGAACCTGGCTGCATTGGACCAGCCGGCGAGTCGGCAATACCCTGTATATATTCGCCGTATCCGACGGCAGCGGCTCAGGGGAAGTTGCGTTCAACCTGAATGCGGCCTGCACGCGGATCGTCTGGCAGGCGCTCGGCGATTCGCAGGCCCATGACATCGAGCCCGATGCGAGCAGTTGGAAAGACACCGTCGAGAACATGCAGGTGAAGGTGTATACGATCACCCTGAGGTAGGGGGGGCGTTTTAGCCCAGGGGGCCGCGGGTGTCGCCGCTTTCGCCTGCCTGGGCGGCGGGCAGCAGTATCGTGAAGGTTGTTCCCTCGCCCTTTCGAGATTGCACGGTCAGATCGCCACCGTGCTCCTGCACGACTTTTCTTGCCACCGCCAGGCCAAGGCCCGTGCCTTTGTGGCCCTTGCCGCTGTAGAAGGGCGTCCAAATCAGATCCAGCCGCTCGGGCTCGATGCCGCTGCCGTTGTCTATCACCTTGATCTCAACCATGTGCCCGGCCTGCTTGAACCTGCTTGTCACGGTCACCGCGCCGCTCTTGGACTCCACGGCGTCTATCGCGTTGTTCAGCAGGTTCAGCAACGCCTGTTGCAGCCCTGCCGAATCGACCGGAATCGGCGGCATGTCCTCAAGCTCGCTCATCAGCGCGACGGACTGTTCATCGGCCCTGCCCGAAACCAACTGAATGCACTCGTTGATGAGGTGGTTGATGTTGATATCCTCAAGCAGCGGCTGGCGGTTCTTGGAGAACGCAAGCATGTTAAGGATAAGCTGGTTGATCTTGTCTATATTGCGCTGAACTATCGGCCAGGCAGCCAGTGCCTTAGTCATGTCGCCGTTTGACAGGCCCTTGTCCACGACGTCTATTCCGCCGTCCAGAGCCTGAAGGATGTTCTTGATGTGGTGCGAAAGAAACGCGACAGTTTCGCCCACTGCCGCAAGTCGCTCGCTTTGCAGGGCGGCTTCGTACAGCCGGACGTTTTCCAGCGCCAGGCCCGTCTGGTGCCCGATGGCGGTCAGCAGCCGAAGCTGCTCGGTGGAGTATGTGCGGTCAATCACGCTGCTGTCGACGTGAATGACGCCGAGTATGTTCTCTCTGCCCTTGATCGGCACGCACATGGCCGAGCGTATGCCGAAGTCGTGCACGCTCTTGCCCGAAGCGAACCGTTTATCGCTCATGGCGTTCGAGCAGAGAATGCCCACCTGCTTGGCGATGACCTCGCTGATGATCGTTCTTGAAACGGCGGTGGTCGTTGTTTTCTGGCCGTCCGCCTGCCTTGAAGCCCGTATCAGCAGCTTGCCCTTGGGCGGTGGCTTGTGTGGATCTTCCAACAGCAGGACGTAGCCCCTGTCGGCCTTGATGACGGCGAATATCTTCTCCAGCGTGCGATTGAGCAACTGGTCTATGTTGAGGGCAGCGCCTGTCTCGGTGATAAGGTCGTAAAGAATCCGCAGGTTGCCGATTGCCTGCGCCCCTGCCTCGGGGGTCGGAATGATGACCGAATCCTCGTTGCTGGGCAGGGTAGCGACAATGGCGGCGTCAACAAGGTTGCCTTCGTCGTCGGTGTCGAGCAGGGCCGAACTGGTGTCCGCCTGGCTTGCGGCGAAAACCAGAAGGGTGGCGCCGCATCGAATCTGGTCCCCGCGGTGCAGCGTAGCCGACTTGTTCACCCGTACGCCGTTGAGGTACGTCGCGTTGGCCGAGCCGCAATCTTCAAGCGTCCAGTGTCCGTTTCTTCGGGCGACGATGGCATGGCGGCGCGAGACAGTTCCATCGGTCAGCGAAACCGTCTGGCTCTGCCTGCCAATGACGTTTTCGGCCGCCGGCAGCTTGTACAGGCGGTCTTTGTCGGGCCCTTGAATGACTTTTAGCGATGCCACCAGACGCCTCGATTCAATACATCATGCGCAGCACGGGCAAGCACTCTCGACGCCCCAACATGCGGGAGTGCGGTCGTCAAAACACCGGCCGAGTGACGACGATCTACGGCGCCCGGCATGCTCCCGATCATTGAGATGATGTATATTATGAAGTGCGAATCTGCACCGGAAGCCACCTAAGCACGAGTATTTTAAGGTTACTGGCGCTCCGATGTCAACACGATTAGCACTGCACAAAGCACAGGGGCCTGCTTGCGCCTCAGGCGCTCCGGCGTGGGCGGCGAAATTTGTGTGTTGGCGGCGCTTGACGCCGCCCCGGCGGCGTATTAGAATTACCGATTCGTTATAAACTTGCCCGCCGTGTGCGGGTTCTGGACGGAGTAATCAGCATGGCACATAAAAAGGGACAGGGTTCAACGCGGAACGGGCGAGACAGCAACGCCCAGCACCGCGGAGTAAAGGTATATGGCGGGCAGGAGATTCGCACAGGCGGCATTATCGTTCGCCAGTGCGGCACGCCCTTCAAGGCCGGCATGAACGTTGCCCGCGGAAGAGACGACACCCTTTTTGCGCTTCGTGACGGCAAGGTGCAGTTCAGAGGCCGGTTCGTAGACGTTCTGTAAGGTCTGACGATCGCATTATCAGGATGGTTTGCCTTAGCGGGCGCCATCCTTTTTTTTGGTGCTGAATGTCCGAAGGCGCAGCCATCAGCAGGGGCATGTTCATCGACGAGGTCGAGATCGTCGCGCAGGCAGGTCGCGGCGGCGACGGCTGCGTGGCCTTCCGCCGCGAGAAATTCGTGCCACACGGAGGCCCCAGCGGCGGCGACGGCGGCGACGGCGGAAGCGTGTTCATAATAGCCGACCACCAGTACAACACGCTTCAGCACCTGGCCGGCCACCACCACTGGAAGGCGACGCCCGGCGGACCCGGCGAAGGCAAAAGCTGCCACGGCAAGAACGGCAAGGATCTTTACATACGCGTGCCGCCCGGCACGCTTGTGCGGGACGACGACACCGGCCTGCTGCTGAAGGATCTTTCCGAAGTCGGCGCGAGCGTCTGCGTGGCCCAGGGCGGAAAGGGCGGCAGGGGAAACGAATCTTTCAAAAACTCGGTGAACCAGGCGCCCAGGAAATTCGAGCCGGGCACTCCCGGCGGCATGCGTCGGCTGAAGCTCGAACTCAAGCTCATCGCTGATGTCGGACTTGTTGGAAAGCCAAACGCCGGCAAAAGCACCCTGCTTAGCAGAATGTCCGCCGCCAGACCCAAAATAGCGGCCTACCCGTTCACCACCCGATACCCGGTGCTGGGCATCGTGGAACTGACGCGGTTTCGCCGATTTGTCATGGCGGACATCCCCGGCCTGATCGAAGGCGCTCACGAAGGCGCTGGCCTGGGCGATGAATTCCTCAAGCACATCGAACGCACGCACCTGCTGGTGCATATCATAGACGTCTGCCCGACTGCCGGAGACCCGGTCGAAGACTATCGGGCGATCCGCGCCGAGCTGAAGCAGTACTCGCCCGCACTGGCGAAGAAGCCTGAGATCATCGTCGCCAACAAAATGGACCTTACCGACAGCGAGGCAGCCGTCGAGAGGTTCCGCAAGAAGGTCCGCAAGAAGGTGCTCGCCGTCAGCGGCGTCACCGGAACCGGACTTAAGGAACTTGGCGAGGAAGTCTGGCGAGCACTGCACGAGCAGCAGTAACAGCCCCAGACTGGTGAACAATGAACGAAGAAATCAAAGAAGTGCCGCATGTTCTGGCGTGCGATGTTGGCAACAGCGCCGTCCATTTCGCCCATGTCCACGGCGACGTTGTGGGCGAGATGCAAACGATACAGATCGGCAGGCTTGGCGATCTTGGATCGCGTCTTGCTGCCCTTTGGGACCAGATTCCCGCGCCTCGCAAAGTGGCCGCCGCCAGCGTAAACGCCGTCGGAACGAAGGCCCTCGAGGCAGCGGTGCTTGAGCACCTGCAACAGGATGTGCTTCTTGTGGGCAGGGATCTGCCCCTGCCGATGCAAGTTGACGTGGAAGCGCCCGACAAGGTTGGCGCCGACCGCGTCTGTGCCGCCGTCGCCGCGTTCGACAGGCTCGGCGTCGCGTGCGTTGTCGCCGATTTCGGCTCGGCAATTACCGTCGATTGCGTCAACGACGAGGGCGTCTTTCTTGGCGGGGCGATAATGCCCGGCCTGCGGATGTCGATAAAAGCCCTGCACGAGCAAACGTCAATGCTGCCGCTGGTCGAGCCCGTCAATCCCGACTGGGTCTACGGCAAGAATACTTCGCAGGCCATCGCGGGCGGCGTTGTCTTCGGCGCGCGGGGGGCGCTGAAGGAACTCATCGAATCGTACGCCACCGAGCTTGGCCACTGGCCCACGGTTATCGCCACCGGCGGAGACGCCACCCTTGTCGTGGGCGACGTGAACGAGTCGGGCCTGGTTCAGGCCATCGTGCCCGACCTTGTTCTTCGCGGCGCGGCAATGGCATATTACAACACGCTTGCGAAGTAGCCGGAGCAGGCATGTGCGCGGATGTCCTTGCAAGTCTACAGACCCCGCCGGGAAAGGGCGGCATAGCCGTCGTTTTGCTTAAAGGGCCCGGCGCGGGGCTGATGCTAGATCGCCTGTTCACCCCTCGATATTCCCGCAGCCACGACCTTCCCGGATTGCTTCAACTGGGCGCGCTTGCGGATAACGGCGCCGCAATTGACGAGGTTGTGGTTCGCAGGTTCGACGGCTCGGTGGAGGTTAATCTTCACGGCGGCCCGGCAGTGGTGAAACTGGCGCTGGAAGCCTTCGCCCGCGCCGGGGCGCGGGTCGTGCCGACAAATCCCGCCGATGTGTTCGAACCGTCGCATCCTCGATGGAACAACCCTGCCATTGGCGGCGAGATGCTGCATCACCTCGGCTGCTGCCGCTCGCCTTTGGCGCTGGAGGCGCTGACAACACAGTGGTCGGCGGGCCTGAGCGAACTGTGCGCCTCGGCCTTGAAGGCCGATTGCCGCATAAGCCCCGACCGCCTTCGGTCGGCAGCGGCCGGGCTGGATGTTATGACGAAGATTCTCAATCCCCCCGAGGTGGTGATAGCCGGGCCGGCGAACGCGGGCAAGTCTACGCTGGTCAACGCGCTTGTCGGAAGGCCCGTTAGCATCGTCAACGAGCAGGCGGGAACCACTCGCGATTGGGTTCGAGTGCTCACGCTCTTCATGGGCCTGCCGGTCTGGCTGACGGACACGGCCGGGCTTATGCCCGAGCATGCGGGGCTGCACGATGTTGACGTGGAGGCGATGCAGCGGGCCCGGCAGCGGGCTGCCCAGGCGGACCTTGTGCTGCTCGTGCAGGACCGGCCAGGGCAGCGATCGGTTGACGGCGTTGAAGGGGGGCTCTTATTGCACGTGGCCTCAAAGTGCGACGTGGCTCAGCCGTGGCCCGGCGCGGATGTCGCCGTGTGCGCCGAGCAGGAGATGGGGCTGGACGATCTGAGGAAGGCGGTCTTGACGAGGCTTGGCCTGTGGGCGTTCGATCCGTCAACGCCTCGTGCGTTTACGGGGCGTCAGCATCTGCTGTTGATGGAGGCTGCCGGGGCGATTGAGAAGCGCGCGCCCCGCGAAGCAGCGGCCGCGTTGCAGGCAATTCTGACGCTTTGATCAAGCCGCGGGGATAAGCACCGTCTGCACCGGCCCCAGCGGGGAATCGAATGTCAGCGACACGCTGTTTGCCTTTGGCGGCTCGTGCGTCACGCTGGGCAGAGAAATCTCGGCGCGGATTCCCTTGGAATCCAGGCATGCCTTGATCCTGCCCGCGACGATGTTCGCGATTTCACCGATGGCGTCGGTCATGTCCGGGCTGTCGAACGGTATCGCGAAGCCCGCGAATTTGCCGGTGATCTGCGTCGCGGTTTCCCTTGGCATCGACAGGCATACTCCGCAGTTGAGTTCGCCTGATAGATTCACCGTGGCGAATATATCTCCGACTGCCGGGTGGGCGTCGCCGTGCTGTTGAAGGTCCACGTTGCATAGGGAATGAATGGTTTCGACCGTTGCTGCCCCTATGACCGAAATATGCTGCTCAATTGCTGCATTGCTCATTGTTGTTCCAATGCTGTGTGAAAACCCGCCGACTCGCTGGATTTAACTTATCGTCCATCCAGAGGCCGCGGTTTAGCAACGACAGGACTTTGGGCGGCCCAGGGTGACGTGGGAAAGTTGAAGGAAGACCATTAAGCATCGAGGAGCTTAAAAACCGCCTGGCCCCGCCCACACGCAAACGAGCCCGCGTATAAAGAAGTTCGATGCCATGCACAGCCGCAACTATGACCAGGCGGCAAGCCGCCGCCGTCATTGAAGCGGTCCAGGCAGCGATCTCTCGCTGGCCCGAATTCGCAGCCAACGCCGGTCTTTCTAAGCAGGGCATCGGGCAGATTACGCAGTCGCTGCCTCGGTTGCAGTGAACTCGAAGAATCACATGCATTCGCAGGAGCGACGCGGCGCATAAGAGCCTGTTTGATAAATAGTTAAGCCTAACCCCCGCCCTCTGATCGTCTAGATCGAAGTATTACCGGGAATATTATTCTCCTCCAAGGCGGGGAATCCTATTGACAGAATGGTATACTGCGGTATACTTTGTGTACAGTAGTAGTCTCTAGTATACCGTCATGTACTGTAAGTCGCTGTCTAACAAGGAATCGAGCAAAAGGAGAAGCACGATGACCAAGAGGACGTTGATTCTGGTAACTGTTGCGGCAGTAGCAATGCTGGCGTCGGCCGGCGGCGTTCGGGCGGATGTGTACT
>JAAYCO010000086.1 GCA_012729725.1 Planctomycetota bacterium | reverse complement strand
GGAGCAGTCCAGAAGGTGCTTTCGCAAAACAGGGCAAAACGGGCTGCTGAATTCGACATGGGCTGCTATGCCGTCAAAGAAGGTCGGCGTGCGCCGATAGGTCTTGTCGATTATCTGGTCGGGAATGACCAGATCCTTGGGGCGAATCTCTTCGCGAAGCGATCCGACGGCACAGGATGCTATTACATGCGTGCACCCCACCGACTTAAGAGCGTATATGTTCGCCCTGTAATTCACCATCGACGGCGGGATCATGTGCCCTGGGCCGTGCCTGTTCAAAAGCGCAACCTCGTAATCGCCCCATTTCACCAGAATAATGGAGTCGCTGCACTTGCCGAAGGGAGTATCCACGTCAACCGCTTCTCCCCCGCCGGCAGCCAGAGCTGCGCCCAGGCCGCTGCCGCCAATGATTCCGATCTTGCCTTTGGCCATGCGAATCTCCTTCAGTGATGAGAGGCGGCATTATATTCGCGAGGTCTGGGCGCGGCAACTGCATTGGCGAAAGCGGCCTGGATTTGCGGCTTCTCAGGCGCCGGCGAGTTGAACGGGGCCGGCGGTGTCCTTGTCAAATGCTTCTCGCACCTTGCGAAGCGTCGTGCGGAGTATCTGCCGCGTGCGCTCGGGACTAAGTCCGATAATCGGACCAATCTGCTCGAACGTCATGCCCTTGCCTTCGCGGGCCATGGCGAAGCGTTCAAGAAGAACGGTCTGTTCAACCAAGGTGAGCTTGGCCTGATTGTCGGTCAGCATGTCCCTGACCCACTCGATGGAATCCTGCCACCGCTGCCGGTGAATGCGGTCGCCAAGATCGCATTTCTCCATTTGCGGATCGTACTGAGCCGGAAAATGTTTCTGATACGTGGCCCGCCTGCTGGCCAGCCTGTGAAATGCCTTGATGATGGCCCTGCATGCATATGTCGAGAATCGAAAGCCCCTGGAGACGTCGAAACGGTCCACGCAGCGAAGCAGCGCGACGTTGCCCTCGGAAATCAGCTCTTCCAGCTCGACGTTGGGGCAGTTGACCCGTCTGAGCATCGCCGGAACCAGCGCCATGTTGGCGTTGACGAGGGCGTCACGGGCATCCTGAGCCCTCTGCCGCCATATCATCAGCGATTCGAAGGTTCCCCTGATCGCCCCACGGATCTGAGCCTGACGGATGCGGCGCCTGGCGTAGTTATACCGCAGGAACAGCAGCTTTTCCTGTTTGGGCGTCAGCACCTTGGTTTTAATGGGAGGCCCATCCGCCTCAAGGCAGGACGGACTGATGAAATGCCAGTCAGCAACCTCGATCCGTTCGCTACCCTCTCCAAACAGCTCATCCTCGGCATGGTCGGCATGGAATAATGCGTTATCTATAAATGCGATTTCCTGCGCGTCCTGACCATCGCCGCCGGTCCTCACCGCCTGGGACACAAACTCCTCCTGTGGCGGCTTCTTCCTGATTTTCATCACTACTGATTTGCGCGTGAGTTTGACCATATGATTCCGGGCCTCCTGCACCCATGTCAAAAAAGGGAACCCAAAAGGTGTATCCGTACCCCATCGCCCCAGCCTGCCTTGGCCTGGTTCTCACATCCTAGGTGAAGCAGCCAGACTGACAATCGGGGCATGCACCGTTTTGAAATGGGACTTCGCCCGTATGACTGTATAGGGGAATCACTGATGCTCAGGCAGTGAATGCACCTACATCTCTAGGCGCCAGCCCTGAAAACCCAAAATGAATCAGGGAGATATCTGCTAATGGCTATCGTCTTATGTCTAAAGTCGGAAGTGGGACTCTGCCGTGTCGTACGATCAGTTTCCGGGCCTCAAAAGCCTGCCCACGATCGTCTCGATGCTGCGAAGCGGAATGGTTCGGAATCTGGGCCTCTTGATCGTTCCAGTCACTTGATACTCGACCAATTCTCTAAGGACGCCCTCAAGCAGTTCCGCGCCCAGGCCATCCATTCTCGGCAGCACGCCGGGCCTGCCAAGGAAGGTCAGCTTGATGGCTTCACTGCTGGTGTCGACCGTGCCCGAGCCTACAATCGAAAGCCCTGGTCCCTGAAGGAATATCTCGCTGAACTCGATCTTGTTGTCCTTGACCTGATAGCTTGCAGCCCCTTCGCTGAAAGGAGATTCCCCCGGCATGCTCAGAAACATCGGGTGGAACATATCCAGCAGCACCGGCAGGCGATGAATTCGAGCATTGGTTATCCTCAGCGATCCCGATGCTCGCCGCGGCGAGGCGTTTGCGGCGGATGCTTTCAACTCAAGGGTGGCGTCAAGCAGTCCGCTGACCTGCATGGCGTCGCCGGGATCAGTTGCATCGGCGTTGAAAAGCCTGTGAATATCCATTTGTTCGGCAAACAATCTGAAACCATACTGCACAGGTTCCACAAGCCGGCACTCGCCAAATCCGGCAAGCCGTCCGCCGTAGGCCTTGCCCACAAAGTCGTTCAGTTTGAGCAACTGTCCGTTGGCGGTTTTTGAGAGTCTGCCGCGCATGCTGGTAATGATGCAGTTGTCAAGCGCCAGTTCATCCACTGCCATATCCGCATCCAAAGCGACACCGGAACCGCCGTCAGAGATCACGCCGTCGATGCTTCCCGAAACCTGCTTTGTCGTCTGCCCAAGACGCAAGCGGGCTTGGTCGAGGTCTATTCTGCCCTGCAGGCGCCAGGTTGGGGCAGCACCGTCAGCGCGAGGCTTTG
>JAAYCO010000085.1 GCA_012729725.1 Planctomycetota bacterium | reverse complement strand
AAGTAGTAAGGAATCCTTGCCATTTCGAGCATGTTCAAATCCCTGAACAC
This sequence comes from Planctomycetota bacterium, assembly GCA_012729725.1. Lineage (GTDB taxonomy): Bacteria > Planctomycetota > Phycisphaerae > SM23-33 > SM23-33 > JAAYCO01. Next base: position 42,938 of record JAAYCO010000085.1, on the reverse strand, counting down.
AGTTCTGCGGCTGACATCAAGTTCACTGGCCAGTTCATCAGCGGTGTAGCCGCGACTGCCCTGAAGAATCGTGATTATCCTCAGTATCCTGTACACGCGGCTGATGCTCACTTGCTCTAACCTCCCACAAAGGTGTGACAGCCTAGTGTCACCGCTGCTAAAAAAAGAAGAATTTTCTGACAGGCGCAATCAACCCACTGATCGAAGCAATGATACCCATGAATGATGGGGGCGCACAAGAATTATGTGCCGCAAATCGACAAACAACAGGAGAACATGAATCAGTCGGTCGCCATGCTCCGCATCGTGGGCTTGCCAACGGCTTCGGGCGCGTCAACAAGCTCAGGCTGGACGGATGAAGGCGGGCATGGAAGCTGGTCCAGCACCGGAGTAATGGCCAGATCAAGCGAGTACTGCCTGAGAATCGTGCCGGTGTTGCGAGCCAGTTGGGCCATCGAGACGTTGTAGTCTCGAACGGCTGTCAGTTCCTGCAGCCGGGCCAATGCCGTCTGGACCTGGCTGTTAAGTTTCAATTGCAGGAATTCCGGCGTCAGCCTGCCCTGTATCTGCTCTATGGCTTCCAGGGCTTCAAGCTCCGCCCGCCTTGCTTCGACAACACGCCGCTGGCCTTCGATTTCCTTGTAATTGAGTTCAATTTCCCTGGCGCGTTCCTTCACGTCAACCGCCACCTGTTCGGCGGCTCGTTGAAGTTCGGTTATCGTCCTGTCTCGCAGCAGCCTTCGGCGGGTGAGTTCGGCAAGCCTTTCACGGTTGCCCAGCGGATACTCCATCGCCAGGGCAAGCGTGTAACTGAGTTGATCGCTCAGATTGTCGATCGCCCTGCCGGTTGTCCCGCCAAAACCCTGATACCCAACTTGGCCCTGAAGGTCCAGTTGAGGCAGAGCCTGATTGATTGCGACCTGCACATTGATGTCGGCAACCTGAATGTTCAGCCTTGCCTGTTCCAGCAATGGATTGTGCTCCATGGCGGCGATCAGCTGGTCGTTCACATCCACCACAACCGGCGCTGTCGCCGGGGGCGTCGTCGGGATGATCACCAGATCATCCACCAGGTTTATCCGCTGGTCCGCCAGCAGCCGAACCAGCCGCTCCTGAACATCCACCACGTTCTTGCGAGCTCGGATGACCGCGACTTCACTGGCCGCGACTGCCGCCAGAGCCTGATTGATCTGCGCCGCGCCGGCGTCTATCTCGCGCCGCTCCCAGACGCGCTCGTAGGTGTCGCGTCGCCAGCGAAGAAGCTGTTCCTCCAGCGCCAGATTCTCGCGGGCAAGCCACAGCGACCAGTATTCGTTTATGGTCTGCGTGATCGCATCTTCAAGAACCCGGCGGAATTCCTCTTCGCTGATGCGCCTGCTGACGCGAGCGATTCTCAGCCGGGCCAGGTTGAACGTCGGGCCGGCGTCACGCAACAGCGGTTGCGCCACTTCCAGGGCGATCGTTGATTCGTATGTCACCGGCGATGCGCCGAACGTGCGGTTATCCCATATTCTGCTCAGCGCGCCGCGTATGGCCCACGTGCCCCCAAGCGGGGTCAACTGACGCACTCCCGCATCGAACGTATGCCGTTTTGCCTGTCCTGCCGCCTGCAACAGGCTGCCTGGCGTCTCCTCTCTGGAGAATGTGTAACCGCCGAAAACAGTGTAATCGAACTGTGCTGCCGCCTGAATCATCTCCTGCCGCGCAATCTCCGGATCAAAGCTCAGCACCCGCACGTCGAGGTTGTTTGCGACGGCAAGCATGACGGCTTCGTTGACGTCAAGCTCCACCTGTTTGCGTTCATCGCCGGATATCCTGAGCCTTGGTCCGAGTTCCTGAGACGGTTGAAGCAGGCCAATGCTTCTTGTCCCGCCCCTGGGCTGGGGGCTGTTGCAGGCAAGCTTATACTGATAGCGGTTGAGCAGGTTGGGATCGATCTTGCCGGCCCCGACACAGCCGCCGACTAGCAACAGAGCGATGGTGGCGATACGCATTTTCATTTTTGACTCACATTTTGGGCAGACCGATTATATGCACGTTTTTCCCAAGATCAAACTTATGCCGGTCAAAGCGCCGATAATCACAAAATACCTATGGCCCGCTATTTGCGCCGTTTTTGACTGGGATTGCAATCCTGATCAATCCCGCCAATAATGGCCCGACAACTGAAAGGACTCCTGATGGCCAAGCTCGAAAAGGTATTCAAGGCGTATGACGTGCGAGGGCTCTACGGCGAAGAGATTGACGAGGATCTTGCCTGGAAGATCGGCCATGCCTGCGGCGGCTTCCTTCGCAGCCTGATGAGCGGCTTTGAACGCGGCCAGGCGTGCAGCAACAGGCTAGTCGTCGGACGCGACATGCGACCCAGCAGCGACAGCCTTGCCGAGGCACTGATGGAAGGCATAAGCTCCAGCGGCGCCGGCGCCATAGACATCGGCATGGTCGATACGCCCATGGTTTATTTCGCCATCAACCACCTGGGCTCGTGCGGCGGCATTCAAGTGACCGCCTCACATAACCCGGTTGAGTATAACGGTTTCAAGATATCCGGCGCAAAGGCCCGGCCTGTTGGCAAAGACACCGGCCTGAAGGAGATTCAGCGGCTGGTGAGCACCCTGCGACGCATGCCGACAGGCGCATCCCTCGCCCCCATCCAAAAGGTGGATCTCTGGAGCGAATACCGCCAGCACGTCCTCAAATTCCTGAAGGTCGCCCGCAGGTTGAAGGTCGTCATCGACGCCTCAAACGGAATGGGCGGCAAGATGATACCGGCAGTGTTCGACGGCGCCGACATCGACATGATTCCGCTGAACCTCGATATCGGAAAGGGATTCGCCCATCCGCCCAATCCGCTTGTCGAAGCAAATCTCCAGCAGCTCAAGGATGCGGTTCTTGAACACAAGGCCGATTTTGGCATCTGCCTCGACGGCGATGCCGATCGCTGCATGTTCGTGGACGAAAAGGCGCAGACCGTCAGATGCGACCTGATGACCGCCCTTCTGTGCAGGCACTTCCTTAAGGAATCGAAGGGCGCGATGGTAGTTTACGACCTCCGCAGCAGCAGGGCAGTTGCCGAGGAGATCCGCGCCGCCGGAGGCGTGCCGCGACGCGAACGTGTTGGACACGCCTTCATGAAAAAGACGCTCGCCGACGGGCATGGCGTGTTCGGCGGCGAACTGAGCGGCCACTTCTACTTCCGCGATAATTTCAACTGCGACAGCGGCGCTATCGCCTTCGCAACGGCGCTGACGGTTATCGCCTCGCAGAGCAAGCCACTGAGCGAGCTGATTGCACCGCTGAACCGCTACAGCCACAGCGGCGAGATCAACTTCGAGGTGGACGACAAGGCCGGCAAGATGAAGGAAGTCGAAAAGCGCTTCGCCGATGCGCAGATCGATTACCTCGACGGCGTTACCTGCACATACAAGGACTGGTGGCTGAACCTCCGGCCGTCCAACACCGAGCCGCTTCTGCGACTGACGCTCGAAGCGCCGGACGAGGCGGCCATGAAAGAAAGAGTCGCCCAGTTGGAGCAGATACTGGGCAAACCAGTCGCACATTGATACACATCAACGACGGGCTCGCTTCAGGAGATGTTGGATGAACATCTGTGCCAGCCGTATTAGTTACGCCTTGGTCCTGGTGGTGTGCCTGATTCCTGCCGCACTGTCGGCAGAGGGTTGGCATGCACAGGTGGATCCGGCCCCGGCGGATCTGGCGTTCAAGGGCGGTGGATTCACCACTATTTCCTCGCCGTTTCGCGGCATTGAACAAGTCACAATGCCAAGCACGCCCAGCCGGTTCATGTTGCTCGGCCACGGCTCGATGCCCACTGACTTCGCCCTGATCGACCTGAACACCAACCGCATCCTGTTCAAGGCGAAGATACGAACCAACAAGCCGCGTGACGCAGTTTTAAGCCCGGATGGAAGAGCCATGGCGTTCATCCGCACCAGGGGCGCCAGGTGCGGCATTGAGGTGCTGTTGCTTCCGTGGGGCAAACCCATCCTCCAAGTCGAAATGACCGAAAGCAGAAGCGTTCGCCAGGTGGATTTTGGGGCGGATCACCGCGTGCTGGCGCTGCGGGAGGCCACTGCCGGGTGGAATATCGAAGGGCACGACACAAACAAGCAGGAAGAACCCTGGCAGAGCGAACGATACGCGCAGGTCAGCGGCGGAGTGTGGGCTCTGAGCCCGGGCAGGCAATTCGTGGCGATTGTCACCGGCCTGATTGCCGACTCCAACGAAGGACGCACGCTGAGGCTTATTCAAACCGGCAACGGCAAACAGGCTGCTCAAGCCGGCGTTCCCGATGGATTACTGTTGGAGAAAATCGCATTTTCTCCAGGCGGCGATGAGCTGTCGTTACTCATGAAAGACAGCAGAGGCAACCTGCGCGTCATCACGTATGACGCGGCGAAGGGAACCATCTCGCGTGAACTGCAAGTCGGGAGCGACGCACCGCTTGAGTACGAAACGCCGAGTATTGAGTGGATCGACGGCGGCAGGTTTTTCCTGATCGCTGGACGCTATGTCGTTGACCGATCCACAGGAGAGGTTGTTGAGCAGTGGGGTCAGATCAACCTGCCCAGAATCGCCAGCGCCGTTCTTGGTCAAACGCATCGGCTAAGCGTGCCCGCCTCCGGCGCTGCGTCGCTTGAGCTGGACGCCATAAACCTGGATCAACTGGCCAAGCTGGCGAAGATAGCCAAGGATAAGAAGCTCGAACAGCTTGCCGGCTCCGATACAAGCTGCAATCTGCCTCCGGCGGTCCCGGCGGACCACAAGGGCCTGCCGGTTCAGGATGCGTCAAGTCTGCCTTTGGGCGATGAGGCGATCTCGTTTGATGCAGCCGCCGAGCGAAAAGGCCGCATGACGCGATCAGTACAGGTTCAAGTCGACGCGTTGAACTGCCGCGTGGCTGTTGCTCGCCGGGCGGATGTCGCCCTTGTCGGGCCGCGGTCTGGTGAAGAGAACGGCAGGGAGCATCCTGTTCAGTTGCTTGATCTGGTCGCCGGCCAGGCAACGGCCTTGAGTCTTCCTGCCGGCACGCGACCGTTGTGTTTGAGCGACGACGGCAAGAAAGCCGTCATGCAGACTGCCCAGCGACGCATCGACGTTTTCACATTTAACGGCGACAAGCTCAGGCGACTGGGCGGGTTCATAATAACGCTCAGCGACGACGGCAGGGAAACCACCGCGCGGCGCATCAGCGATGGCTGCTTTGTCGGCGACGACCAACTGCTTCTGTGGTTCAATGACGGCACATTGTCTTCTTGGCGGATAGAAGAAGAGAATGCGACACTCTGCTGGGCCGTGCGCGGCGCGCCCCGCATCTTCACCGCCGACGGAAAGTACCTGGCCGGCCTTGTGAACAACTCGTTGCGGTTTATGAGTCCCGCCACCGGCCAGTGGGCATGCGGCATTGAGCTGCCTTCAGACATCGGCCAAGGTCAGGACGTGGCGTTTGGCCCCAGCGGCAATCAGGTGGCGATACGCTTCTGCAAGGGAAACGATCACAGCATCGGCCTTGTGAACCTTTCCACGCGCAAACTCGCGGGCCGGTTTGATCTTCACGATTCGGCGGCAAGTTCGATTCATTGGACGGGAGAGGAACTGTTGCTCTGCGGCAGCTTTCTCTACCGGCTCGACGGCGCGCCGGTGTGGCAGTACAACATGCACCATGCCGCCGACTGGGGTTCGCAACTGCTTTGCCTTAAGCCTTTGATCAAAGCCGGCGAGTGCGACCTTGTCTGCGTGGACCTGCCGCATCCATCCGCGGTAAAGGCGGCCCCTTCGGCGATCATTCCGGAAGCAATCGTCCGGCCTGGAGTGCACGTGAAACTGGAATTCGATTCCGCCTCTGCCGAGGCGCAGGCCATAACGAATCACCTGAGCAAGGTGCTGGAATCCGCCGGGCTCATCATCGACTCCAACGCCGTATACAGGCTGGTGGTGAAAAGCCGGACAATCTCCAGCCGCTCGGAGGAGAGTCCAAAGCCCGCGCCCGATGAGAAGGCCCAGATTCAGTTGAACACCTACTCAATCGAGCAAACGTGGGTGGATTCGGCAGGCAGAACGCTGTGGACAGGAAAAGCCACAGCCGCCCAACAGCTTGCATCAGGTGGCGCATCGGCCGACGAAACCCCGGCTGTTACGCTTGACCTGTCGAGCGTTATGCCGGCTACCATTGTTCTGCCCGATCCCAGAAGGTCAATCGCTGGAACATCCAGCCTTGGCATCTGCGGCCTGTACGATCACTAAGCACTGTGCGATAGAGATCGCACAATCTCATTCGTCCCAGCGTCATTTGCGGTAATATGATGGCGTCTTGGCCGATATATGAGTATTAGCCACAGGAAAAACGAATGCCGAAATATTCGCCAGATGTCTGCCGTCAGATTGCCCAGGAGTTCAACAAGTGCAATCTTGTGCGTCCGATGCGCGTCGATCATTACGACGCCGGAACGGAACTCTCTTACGAGATGACCGGCGTTGCGCCCGCCGACAAGGCCCAGGTTACGCTCGCGGTTGACAAGTTCATCGGCGGCGGTTTCGCGGGCCAGGTGTACAGGGTTATAGTCAAATCACTATCGGGCCCTTGCGGCGGCCTGGAAATCGGCAAGAGGTACGCGATGAAGATTCTTGTTCCGCCTTCGCGGGGCAGCAAGGTCTTCAGAGACGCCGTGTACATGATCGGCTTCCAGGGTTCGTTTTCGCCCCAGGTCAACGTATCGGCCGCCAGGGCCGGGGCATTGTGGCAGAAGTTCATCAGACGGGCCGCGGCTCTGCGGTTCGGCTCCGAACGAACCGTAAAGGACATTCACGCCACCTTCGTTGATTCGACCATTGGCAGCTGCGGCGAGATAAGCGAGTGGGTTGAAGGACGCAACTGGCGATTCGAGTGCGACGACGGGCTCGACACCCGCAGCCGGCGCCTTGACGACCAGAGCGAAACGGTTAACTACGGCGCCAGCCCGGAGTATCTCAGCAAAAAGACCTTCATGGATGACTTCGTGAAGATGCTTCACGAAATGGGCGCTTCCGAATTCGCACGCCAGTACTACTGGTGGACCTGCAAGAGCCAGCCCAACGTCTTCAAACGCAGCGACACCGAAGCCAAACCCACCGAAGGGCTCACGGCAATGGATTTTCGCGCGGGCCTCGCCCTGCTGCCGTTTTTGCCCATGAGCCCCGGCGACGTGGTCCTGATCGGAAAGGGCATCGCTCGCGGAAGCCTGGTGCAGTTCGACCGCCCCAACATGAAGAAGTTCCTGGCGTTCGTTTCGGCCAATGCCGGCAAGTTCGAGGATATGCAAGCGGCCTTGGCGGAACTGATCGCCTGCGAAGAACGGTATCGCGAAAGCCTGCTCGACGTGACCCATCACCATGTGCGTCTGCTGTATAGCGCAGGGCTGTGGCGATCGGTGCTTGAAGGCGCCAGGGAAAGCTGGAAGACGCGGCGCATTACCGACGACATCGCCGACGCGAGCCTGCGCCGCAGCCGGTGCAAGACAATCGTATTCGCCCTGCTGGGCCTGATTCCCCTGCTGGGAAGAATGTGCAGAAGATCGTGGGGCCGAGCCGACCTTCGCGCTCACTACGGCAGGATGGTTCGTGACGTCGGCTACTTGCGCCAGGCCGTTCGTGGCCGCCTGCTTGAAAAACTGATCACGTGGCACAGGAAAGGCAGGGTATCTGAGGCGCACGCTCTTTGGCTGATGCAAAAGCCCGTCAGGATTCTGTGGGAGTTGCCGCTGGGGTTCATGTTCGTCTTCATACACCGCTGGTGCACCGACGGCGAGGCTTTTCGCTCGGCCATGCGGTACGCGTTCGTCAGGCCGGTGAGGCTGTATTTCAACGCCGAGGAACGCCAGCGCTGGATGCTGGACATGATCGAGCAGGGCATTTCCAACGGCATGTTGACCTCGACCGAGGCGGACGGCATCAAGGCCCAGTTGCAGGATGACTATATCCAGAAGTACCTCAAGGCACTGGCGGTTCATGTCTGTACGCTGCCGATCACGCAGGTGGTCTCGGTGACGCTTGGCATCATCCTTGGAATTCACTACGGCGGCAGTTTTGCGGAGGGAATGGCCATCGCTGGCTTCACTATCGCCATATTCCAGATGATACCGGTGTCGCCGGGTTCGTTCACTCGCGGGGCGTACGTGGTTTACCTGGCCCTCAAAGAGAGAAATTACAGGGACTACAACATCGCGATATTCCTGGGGTTCTTCAAGTATGTGGGCTACCTGGCGTTTCCAATCCAGATGGCGTACAGGTATCCAAGCCTGGCGAGGTTCATGGCCGGCCACTGGGCCACGGGAGCGGTGCATGTCGTGCCGGTTTTCGGTGAGCGTGGAGCGCTGCTCGAACATGCGGCGTTCGATTTGTTCTACAACCATCCGCTGACGATAAGAAGGCGAATGGGCGAAGTAGCGCAGGCAAGGCTGGCTCAGGCGCCGCGGCGGTGGCATGTTGCTCCGATCGCGGGAGCGGTCGTGCTTGCAATGGCCGCAATCGAGTTGGTTTCATTCCATATATATGGCGCACTTCCAACGCTCAAGAATATCTGGTGGGCGGTGATCGCCCTGCCGGGTGCGTTTGGCGCGTTGACCACGCTTTGGGCGGGGGGCATGGCGTTTCGTGGGCGAATCATGCTTGTGCTGAAGGTCGCGCCGCTCATGGCGGCCGCGTCGGCGCTGGCTCATCTGGGACTGATGCTCGCCCTGAACGCCGGGGGCGAACACATGCTGAAAATCGCTGCGATGGACGCGATGTGGCGGGTGTTCCTGTTCGGCCTGTTGGGCGTTCTGGGAGCACTGCGAACGGAGATTTCGGTGGCGCCGCCGGCGCCCGCGCCGTCGGCGGTTGAACAGAAGGTTGCGGTTTAGCCAATGCACAACGGCGACCCCAGGGACGACATCCTTCTTAGCGATGAGGAACTGGTTGCCCGTTGCGACGTCCACACGTACAAGTCCAGCGGGCCGGGCGGCCAGCACCGCAACAAGGTTTCTTCGGCAGTGAGGCTCAAGCACCGCGCATCGGGCGTCAGCGCGCACGGCGACGATTCACGCTCGCAGCACCAGAACAAGGCGATGGCGATACGCCGGCTCAGGATGAACATGGCATGCAGCCTCCGCCGCGAAATCGATCTGCAATCGCCGGTCCCGCCTATGGTCAAAGAGCGCCTGTTCGTCGCCCGCGGTGGCGACGCCAAAGGCGCTACACGATTCGCAATTGGAAGCAAAGACGCCGCCTTCTGGCCCGTCGCCGCGTGGGTGCTTGATCTGCTTGAGGCTGTTGAGGGCAGGGTTTCCGACGCCGCCGCCGTTGTTGGCGTGTCAACCGCCAACCTCACGAAGGTGCTTCAACAAGAGCGGCATCTGCTCTCTGCGGTGCAGGAAATACGCAAGCGGCACGGCCTCAAGCCGTTGACTTGACACTGCTCATCTCGTCTGGAAATCAACGCCCAGCCCCTGCATCTGATCGACAAAGGCGGGGAATGTCTTCTTAACGCAGTCAATGTTGTAGATTGTGGTGTCGCCGTCCGCGGCAAGGGCGGCAACGGCGATTGTCATGACCATTCGATGGTCATGGGCGCTATCAACCCTGGCGCCCCTGAGCCTTCCGCCCTTTATCACGATTCCGTCGGGCTTCTCCTGAACCGAAGCGCCCATCATGCGAAGCGCCTTGACAATCTCGGAGATGCGGTCGCATTCTTTTTGTCGGCAGATGGAAGCGTTGGTCAGCTCGGTTTGTCCTTCGGCGAAGGCCCCTACCACCGCCAGAAGCATGAACTGGTCGATGAAATTGTTGCAGTCGATAGTCATGCCCTTGAGCGAGCTTGATCGGGCGATCACAACACCGTCGCGCACCTGGATGTCGGCGCCCATTTCTCGAAGAACGTCGATCACGAGCTTGTCGCCCTGCGAGTCGTCAAGATCCATTCCCGGAACCTGCACTTCGCTTCCGGGGGTAATAAGGGCAGCCACAATTGGATACAAGGCGGCGGACCAGTCCAAGGGTATCCTGGCCTCAAAGCCCTTCCACCTGCTCTTGCCTCGAATGCGGTAGTGCGAGTAGTCCTGGTTGCTGAACTCGGCCCCGCAGCGTTTTAGCCACTCAAGGGTCACGCCGACCCAGGGTTTCTCGCCGGGGTTGTGAACGACGAGATCGGTTGGCGCCTCGGCAAGGGAACACGCCATCAGCAATGCCGAGACCGGCTGAGAGTCGGTACCGTCAATTTCCGCCCTGCCGCCCTTGAGGCGGCCACGAACCAGAAGAGGGGCATGCCCGTCGCCTTTGCTGCTGACAGCCCACGCGCCCAACGAGTTTAGTGCGTCAATCAGCGGCTGGCATGGGCGAATGTGGCGAAGCGAGTTGTCGCCCGTCAGGACCGTGAAGCCCTCGCAGCAAGCCCCCAACGCCGTGAAAAAACGCAAAATGATGCCGCTGTTGCCGCAATTGATTACGTCTTCAGGAGTTCTGAGCTTTCCGCCGGTGCCGATTATTTCCCATACGCCGCCGGCCTTGGGCTCGACGTGAGCACCGAACATCTCCATGGCCTCGGCGCCAAGCATCCAATCGTTGGATATTGCCGGCGCCATGATGCGGCTGACACCCTCGGCAAGCGACGCCATGATCATGGCGCGAAATGAGTGACTCTTGTTGGGCGGTATCTTAATGACGCCTCGCAGATTCGGGGATTTACCAACGATCAAATCCATCACTCACCTCTGCGGCACATCGTATGCGAACGCACTATCTCACGCAATAGTACTGACGATCGCCCGCTGCCATGTGTGCGAGGGGATTCCGCGGGGAAACTCCCTCGCACACAGAGCGGGACAAAACAGAGATGAGTACCGCCTATCACTCAGGCTTGGAATCGACCGGCAGCACTCCGGGACCCTTGGAAAGTATCGCCTGGCGGATCTCCTCGGCCAGATCCTGGTTCTCCGAAAGGAACTTCTTTGCCTGTTCCCTTCCCTGGCCAAGGCGAACCGCGCCGTAGCTATACCATGAACCCTGCTTTTCCACAGTTCCCTGCTCAGAGGCCAGGTCGATCAAATCGCCGTAGTAGCTGATGCCGCTGTCGAACATAATATCGAATTCAGCGGAGCGGAAAGGCGGAGCAACCTTGTTTTTGACAACTCGCGCGCGAACGCGATTTCCGACGGCGGTTTCGGCTTCCTTGATAGTGCTTATGCGGCGGACGTCGATACGCACCGAGCTGTAGAACTTCAGCGCGTTTCCACCGGGAGTTGTCTCGGGATTGCCGAACATCACGCCTATCTTCATGCGAATCTGGTTGATGAAGATCACGCAGGTTCTGCTTTTGCTGATTGCGCCTACAAGCTTTCTCATGGCCTGGCTCATGAGGCGGGCTTGAAGACCAACATGCTGGTCGCCCATCTCGCCCTCAATCTCGGCCTTTGGAATGAGGGCAGCCACGGAATCAACCACAATCACGTCAACGGCGTTGGAGCGAACCAGAAGCTCGCAGGTTTCAAGTCCCTGTTCGCCGCTGTCGGGCTGCGAAACCAGAAGCGTGTCGAGTTGAACGCCAAGCTTTCTGCCCCAGGTCGGGTCAAAGGCGTGCTCGGCGTCTATCAAAGCGGCAACGCCGCCGGCCTTCTGGGCGCTGGCGATTACATGAAGTGCGAGGGTCGTCTTGCCGGATCCTTCCGGACCGAACAACTCGCATATCCTGCCCCTTGGCATGCCCTGGCCGCCAAGGGCCAGATCGAGGCTCAGGGCGCCCGTGGGAATGCCCGGCACCGAGTGAATACTGTCGGCCGCCAGCCTCATGATGCTGCCTGCGCCAAAATTCTTCTCGATCTGCTTGAGGGCCGCGTCGAGCGCCGCTTCTCTTCGCTTGTCAACCTCAGTCACTGCTTTGGCAGCTTCCTGCTTTGTCGGCTTCACTGCTTTGGCCATTATTGTCTCCTTGGCGCGAGCCTTGCCCGCTCCGGGGGACTGTACGGTTTTTGTTTGGCATTTGCAAACAAAAAGATAAAAAACCGCACCAGCGCCGAAAACGCCTCCGTGCGCGGTCCAGGCACAGGCCTTAGCTACGGATATGTAGGGTACTGTGCCGCCCTGGGCCCGTCTATGCCGTCGCGATTGAGTTCCAGCCACAGCGGCGACGATGTCTCATCGCTCACGGTGTACTGAAACTTGTAGGGACCAGCCTTGATATCCAGCACGGCCGGCAGCTCTCGACGTGGTATAACAAGGTCATACGTAACCCTGCCGCCGCCCGCGCATACATATCCAAGGTCTCCCGAACTGCGTTGCGGACCATCAATGGTCACGTTCGCACGCGAGGGAAGGTTGTTGGTCACCGTAAGACTGATAACCTTGCTGCAACCAGTCCCAAGCCCCAAAACCAGAACTGCCAGCAAAAAACTCGATCTCATTGCAAGACCTCCCGAAAATGTGTCTATGAATGTTATTTGCGCCGACATGAATATGCAAGCACCCATTGGCTAAAAGTTTATGCGAGGGCTGCATTGAGGAGCTTAGAGCAGTTAAGGTTTATGCCTGTCACATTCATGGCTGGCGCCGGAATATGACACATAAACGTTAGCTGTTATGAAGAAAATCGGGGCGGCGCGCTATCTCGCGCGCCGCCCCTTGCCTGGATGGTCAGGCAAATGCCGGAACAAGTCCGCACTCGCCAGTTGTCCGCCGCACACCCCAGGATTTCAAAGGACCGTCCGACGCCGGCCCGTGATGGTTCGACGCCCTCCATGGACGGTCCATATCCACTGCAGCCGCTGCTCCGTCCGCGGCTAAATCACAAGATTTGTGGCTCGTTCCACCGCCCTGGCCAGTTGTTCCAGATTCACCGGACGGACAAGAAAGCTTTGGAACCCGCCTGCTTCCAGTCGTCTGCCTTGCTGCTCATCCGCGCATACCGCCAGCACACAGGCCGATCCCAGGGATGGGCATTCCTTGATGTTGCGGCAGACTTCAAGCGCGTCGCTATCCTCTTCAACGTCCACGATGACGGCGTGAGGCCGGAATTGCTGGGCAAGAACGCCCGCCTCGAAGCAATTCGCCGCGGAACGCAATTCATAGCGATTGCCGGCTCGAGCCTGGCGAATGAGGTCATCAGGGGGATCTCTGAAGATTAGCAACACGCGGCACGTCCCGCCGTCCAGCGAGTCAAGCGGGATGCCGTGCAGCCGCATGAATGCGGTAAGCTGATCAACAGGAATTCGCCTGTCTCTGCTTCCAGGAATCCGATAGCCTCTGAGTTCACCGGTATCGAACCACTTACTGACGGTTCTAGGCGCGACGTGACAGATTCTTGCCACCTCGCCCGTCGTTAACACATCTTTGCGGCGTAAATCACGCATAGATACACAACCCTGTAGTCTTACGCATAGTTCATCGGCATTGCCGGACGAGGCTTTAGCAGAAAACCGCCAGGGTGCGTTTCGACCTGATTTTGGCGTCTTGAAGGCCCGAAGGCTAAGTGTGTTCGGGCGGCTGGGCCGGTTGAGATTCCATATCCTGTTCAAGCGGATCGGTCTCGCCGAGCGCGTCGGCCAGTTTTCGCAGGGCCGCCCCCAGTGAAGCAACACGGCGTTCGAGCAACTCGACTCGCTGCGATAGTTCACCGGCCCCAGCCGCCAAGGCGACGGGTCGGCGAGCCGCTTCCTCAACGGCGGCGTCAAGCGGATGAGCTTGTGGGCAAAGGAGTTGCGCAAACCGCTGCGCCCTGCTTCCTGGCGCGGGCGCCACCGCCCTCACCAGCGGCTCGGGCCGATCCATCATCAGAGTCAACGTGTTTGAGACCACGTCCAGCGAGTCAAGCGGGTGCATGCGGGATGCGCGGGTCCTGATCTCGCCAACCGTCTGTGGGCCGCGAAGCATAAGCTCGGCAAGTATCACCAGCTCCTTAACGCCGATGCCAAGAGCCTGCTGGGCCTGCTGGCGGAATTTGCTGGCGCGGGCGCCTATTGCGTCAACGAAAACCACATAGCCCTTGTCCCGAAGGCCGTCCAACGCAGTCATTACCGCCGATTCGTCCAGCGACGTCACCGGGTGGCGATTGTTCTTCTGATTGCAGCCGTTGACGGTTGAATTGAGCGTCAGAGGGTACAGATCGGGAGTGGTCAATTCCTTCTCGATCAGCACGCCCAGAACGCGGATTTCATCGGGGGCAAGATTCTGCATGCGCCTGTCCTTCGTAACGCGGGTGAACGCGTTTTCAAAGAATATCCTTAATATCCAACGGTTGGGACATCTGCTTGTTGGCCTCTTCAAGCATTCCCCTGCCCGCGACCACGCAGATGGCTGCATGAGGCAGCGACGATTCAAGCACGTGCAACAGCGACTTTTTGATTCGCTGCGGGGTGGCGGTCTTCAATCGTTCATAGCGAGCCTTTCGCAGTTGCGAGCTCAGGCCGATCCTGTGCCTGAAGAGAACCTCGCCGGTTGCTTCCTGCGGTCGGATCGGCCGGTCGTCGTCCTTTGCGGTGGCTATTATGGCCCTGTCCACGTCCACCTGCGTCCAGTCGGCCTTGGCGACATAATCCTTGACGGCCTCTATAACCTCAAGCGTGCGGGCGACGTTGGGATCTCTGTACGATCCAATGCTGATGGCCCGCGAGAGGCCGCCGTAGTTGAACCACGCCCCGTAGGCGTTGCCCTTGAAGCGGATCTCGCTGAGGATGTAATCCATGCTGACCATGTGCGCGCCGATGGTCAGAAAAGCTTCATCTTCCTGGCTGAAATGCGGCGCAGCCAGCACCGCGGCACAATGCGCGACGCGTATCGGCCCGGCCAGGCCCTCGCGCGGCGGCGATTTATATGCGGGAAACTCCACGCCACCGCTCGCCACCGCCTCATCATGCATGACGCCGACCCATGCGCCCAGGGCGGATCGAACTGCATTCGCCGACTCATCTGAGCCCGTGAACGAGACTGCCACCCTTCGCCTGTTCAGCATAAAGGCGCGGATCGTTTCTATCCGCTGAATCAACTCGTCGCTCGATTTGTCGAACTTGCCGATAAGCTGCTCGCTGAGTTCAAGCTGGCCCAGGCCCTGCACAAGATGGCCCAGGTAGCCCTCGGGCGTCAGACCTCGACCGGCATGCGTGCGCGCGGTCTTGCTTCCGTTGTTGACCATATCGGTTCGGTGCTTCGCGCGGGTCTGCCTGAGGATGTCCAGAAGGCGGTTCTTGTCTTGCGGATCGACCTCGAAAAGCAGGTCGTGCAGGAGGTCAAGCGCGGGTTTTATTTGAGAATCCAGCGTCTTGAGCCTGAACCTCATGCTCCATACGCCGCCCGCGCCGCTCGTCGCGCTGGTTGAGAACAGCGGCCAGCACCCAATGCCGCCGGTATAGGCAGCCTGCCTTGCGGCGATCTGCTCGTAGTTCATTCCGGCTGCCCCGCACTTGGCGACGGCTTCACAGTATCGCGGAAGGTGTTGCCAAAGATCATTGGGCAGGCCGCGGAGATCAACGTCCAACTCGAGGTAACTCACGCCGTTGGCGAAGACGTCGTTAACCAGCAGATCGACGCCGCCGACCTTTTCAAGCGAAGTCTTGATTTCTCGCGGCGCCGCCGGAAGATCGCGGACGCTCAGTTGGGGCAGCAAGGCCAGGGCCTCGGGCGAGTTGGCCTGGCTGTTGAGCATGTCAAGCTGATCGGCCTCAACCTTGATTCTCGTCATGTCGTCGCTGCTGAGCTTGCCGGCCTGCAGCGCCATCTTCGCCTTCAGCTCGGACTCTTCCCGCGCCTGCTGGGCTGGGTCGGGCTTAAGGACGACTGAGAGCCGATGCGGGTTGTCGATCAGTCTTTCGACGATCAGCTTCTGAAGCATCCGATCGTCCTGCTCGTATCTTCGTCGCACGGCATCGAGGTGCTCGCCTATTCTCAGGTACGTCAGCGGCTGGGCGTCATACAGCCAGCACTGAAGCACCCTCATGGCGACGTTGAGCGGGAACATCGAATCGATTTCGAGATATTGATAGGCAGTCTGCTGAAAGGCTGCGTCCACCGCCTCGCGAGAAATGGGCTCAGATGCGATCTGGCGAAGCTTGGACAGCACGAGGTTCTCAAATTCCTCAATGCGGTCTGGTTCGGAACCCTTCAGGGTCAGGCGGAAGATGTTCTCGAATCCCACGGATTCATCACCCGAGCCAATAAGGTCTGCTCCAAGCTTGGAGTCTATTATCGCCTTTTTCAGCGGGGCGCCGTCATTTCCGAGCAGCACAAGGCTCAGCAGTCTGATGGCCACGGTCTCCTGAGGGTCAAGCGCATCGCCGACAATCCATTCCATCGAGAGGTATGTCTTCTCGGCCGGCGATTCATCGGCCCCGATCGCGTAGACATCCTCGACCCTTCGAGGTTTGGTCCAGCGGACCTGGCGAGTGATCGGCTCGACCCCGCGTTGCCTGCTAAGGCCCTCCAGCCGCGGCGCCAGAAACGAAAGGTAATCGCTCGTGGGGATGTTGCCATAGAACAGAAACCTGGCGTTGGAAGGGTGATAGTACCGTTCGAAGAACTGCTTGAACTGGTCATAGGACAACGACGGTATCGCCTCTGGATCGCCGCCCGATTCCTTGCCGTAGATCGTGTCTTCAAGCAGGGTTCTGGTGGCGATTCTGTGCAATTTGCTTTGAGGATCGCTGAAGACCCCTTTCATCTCGTTATAGACGATTCCGTTTATCTGCAGGCCATCTTCATTTGCGACAAGGTGATGCCCTTCGCGGCGGAAGGTCTGCTCGGTAAGCAGCGGATGAAAGACAGCGTCGAAGTAGACTTCCGCCAGGTTGAAAAGATCCTTCGGCAGATTGCTGCTGACCGGATAGAAGGTGGCGTCATAGCCTGTCATGGCGTTGATGAACGTCGCCATGCTCA
This sequence comes from Planctomycetota bacterium, assembly GCA_012729725.1. GTDB lineage: Bacteria > Planctomycetota > Phycisphaerae > SM23-33 > SM23-33 > JAAYCO01. Next base: position 26,051 of record JAAYCO010000085.1, on the reverse strand, counting down.
TCTTTATCATCTCGAAGAACGGCTCGCGGACGGGGAACTTCTCGGAACCCGCCAGCACGCAGTGTTCGATGATGTGCGGAAGGCCCGTGTCGTCCGGCGGCGGGGTTAGAAAGTTGATCGAGAAGAGGTTCTCGGTGTCCTCGGTATGAACGTGCAGCACCTTTGCGCCGCTTGCAATGTGCTCCAGATGATAGGCAACGGCGAAAATCGGCTCAACGGGCGTTACTGAGACAACGCGGAAACCATGCAATTGGTCTCCGGTGGCGAGCACTAATTGCGGCATTTGAGGCATGCAAAGACTCCTCGTTAGTTGACGGAAAAGGCCGGCGCGAACAGAAGTCGGCAGGCGTTATCGCCCGGCCTTGCTTCCAATCTTATTCTCAACGCCGGCCAGAAGCCGCCGCATGTTCGTTAGGTGCCGCGCCAGTATCAGCAGAATCATGAGACCCGCGAACGTCGCCAGCGGCGCCAGTTCGCCTATCGTTCGGTAGTTCATCACTACGAATAATGGCGCAAACGCCAGCGCCGCGGCGATGCTGCCGACCGAGACATATCGCGTTATCAGCGTCACGGCGATCCAAATGCCAAAGGCAGCAAGCCCAGGCAGCGTGAGGTATGGAAACACGCCAAGGACCACGCCAAGCGCCGTCGCCACGCCCTTGCCGCCTCGGAAGGCGAGCCAGAAGGTGAACACGTGACCAAGGATCGCCCCAAGACCCGCCGCGAGCCAGACGAATTGCTTAAGCAGAAACGACATGCCCGCGAAGTCTGAGATCATCCCTGCCGCCACGACCGGCGCCAGCCCCTTGGCCAGATCAAGAAGAAAGCACAGGTAGCCCCACCTTCGACCAAGAACCCTGCCCACGTTGGTGGCCCCGATGTTGCCGCTGCCCGACTTCCTCAGGTCAACGCCTTTTAGCCGGCTGATGATCATGCCGAACGGCGTTGCGCCGATTATGTAAGACGCTGCCGCCGACAGTATCACTATGGTCGCTGGATGAAGATTCATAGGTCTCGCAATTTTGCGCACTTGACGAGCAACTGCAAGCACATCCTGGATCACATTTGCTGGATTCGCCGCCGGACCAGAGATTCATACACTTCCAGCAACCGCGCAACGTGATGCTCGATCGATATCTCCTCGACGCAGGATTCGCATGCCTCGATCCTGCGGCGGCGATGAGACGGGTCGGCAAGTTCGGCCATCGCAGCCACAACAGCCCTGGCGTCTTCGGGAGAAGAGACTACTATGCCGCCACCGCGCGCTAGCGCCTCGGCTGCGCCGTTATAGACGGTTGTGATGGACGGAAGGCCCCATCGCAGCGCCTCCAGCACAACCCGGCTGCATGGGTCGTACCAGCTTAACAGAATGCATGCGTCGGCAGCGGAATACCACGGGAATACATCATCCACGTGCGGCACGAACACCACTTCGTCTTTGACGCCAAGCCTCGCCGCAAGCCTGCCCATGCGACGGGCGGACTCATCGCCAATCACCACAAGTCTTGCCGGCGCCTTCCGGGCGGATTCATCACGCCAGCGGGCGAAGTGGCGTAGCGTTTGCGGCACGCCTTTGAGAAGCATGTTATTGGCGGCAGTGACGAAAACCACCGCGTCGTCCGAGGCCCCGATTCTTGCCCGCAGCTCGCGTCGCCACTTTGCCCGCTGGTCGGGCGAGACCGACGGCCCCGACACCGCGTTGTACACCACGCAGACCTGACTGCCCAGGCCGTAATGCTGCGCAAGCTCCTGGGCGACCATCCGACTGACCGGCAGAAACTTCACGCCCGGCTGGGCTGCCATCTGCTTCTCAATCCTGCCAAGCAGAGCCCTGCGAAGGCTCAAGGGCGCAAGCATCTTGCGCACGAAGCCAAGGCGACCCCAGCGCCTGCTGCCGGCTTCGATCTGGCCGGGAATTGAGCCGCTGCGCAGTTGATAGACATTCGCTCCGTTAACCGGCGTTACAGTGTGCACGATGTCAAAACCGCCTGCGTTGACCGCCGACACCACGTCTGAAGCAAAGTTCGCAGCCTGAGCGCGTCGCGTTGGCCCGCGGACGCCCAGTTGATTGACCGTCACGCCGGGATGCGACCATGAACCCTTCTGGCAGAGAATAACAACTTCGTGCCCGGCATCGGCAAGTGCGCCAACGACCTGCGCGGTGGATGTCTCTTTCCCGCCGTTGCTCGTGTTCATCTGCTCGATAACCCAGGCGATTTTCAAGATTGCCTCCTGCGGCAGCGCCTGAGAAGTTGCGCTCTTATGCCTGCCGATTTGCGCTCAACAGCCCTGCCCAGCTTCGTCTTGTCATCCGCGCTTAATGCCGTGTATCTGTCCAGAAAGCCATCCCAATACCGGGCCAGCCACTCGGTCGGCAGCGACGAATGAAGCTCGGCGAGATCCTTCACCCTCCATCGCCGCTTGCGCCAGCGGGGCCGGAACATGCGGGCAAGATCGATCAGCGACAGATCGTTTCCGCTCTCGCTCGGGCCGCACAGGAAGATGTGGCAGGCGTACATGTCGCGGTGGCAATACCCGCCTTCATGCAGCCGCCACGCCAGAGACGCCAGCTCGCCCCCAAGCACGGAAGCCGCGGCTGCATCCTGATTCTGCTTCCGCCAGAACTCGTCATCCTGCCGGCTGAGGGCCTCGCCCGCCACCGCAGAAACAACAAGATAACCAGCATCTCGGCTCTGACCCCACGCCACCGCCCGCATCCGCGTAACACCCAACTTATTAGCGGCGACTATGTTGGCGTACTCAATGCCGGCGGGACCGGATGCCTTGCCGCCTTCGAGCCGGCGCTTGAGCCGGTCTCGCAGCCGCTCTTTGCCGTAGCGCTTGATGAAGAAAACATGCGTCCCCCCGTCGTCGTCTGTGAACTGTGCCTTCGTCCGGCGGCGATGCCCCAGTCCGGGCTTGTCAAGATCGCTGCCGGCTTCAAACGCCAATGCGCCATCTAGCGAATCAAGGCGATGCTTGATCAGCAACGATCGCAGCGGCTGGGCGACATCCTCGCAAATCACTGTTTTCGCCCCTCCGCGACTTGGCGCAGCAGTTCCTCGCCGGCGGAGAGAACCTCGTCAACCGATATGGACCGCATGCATTGATGATGCCCCGGTCCGCTCAGCCGGCATATCTTCTTCTGGCACGGCGCGCATGGCGAAGCGGTTCTGACGATGCGTTCAAGCGGATAGTCAAGCGTGGTCCACGCCGGATCAGTGCTGCCGAACACGGTCACCACTGCCGAGCCCATGGCGACGCCAACGTGCCGGGCGCCTGTGTCGTTGGTTATAAGCAGCGAGCATCTTGCCAACAGGCCCTTGAGCAGGCCAAGCGTGTTGGTTCGTGTTGAGAAATCCATCAGCGGTCTGCACTTCATTGCTGCCGTCACACGTGCGGCGATTGCCTGCTCTGATGGAGCGGCGTTGACAATAATCTGTGCCCCGTGGCGCTGGGTCAGCAAGTCCCCCACTGCGGCGAACGATTCGGCAGGCCAGAGTTTGCTTGATCCAAAGGCCGCGCCAGGATTAAGCATGACCAACGGCCGGGACTGGTCATGGCCCGCCGATTCCAGCTCCAGACCCGCCTGCCTGTCATCCGAATCGCTCAGGGGCAGGTGCATGCCTATGCCTGTCGCATCCGCGCCAAGAACTCTGCCGATGGCGTTGTAGTATTCGATCATGGGAACCGGAATGTACCCGCCGGCGTCGTTCTTCTTCGGCGACAACCTGTCGCTCAGGAGCCATCCCCTTGCGTCACGCGAGTAGCCCACGATTCGCCTGACGCCGGCAAGTCTGGCAATCGCTGCCGACCTGAAGCTGTTTGGCAGCAGGACGGCGATGTCGAAATTGCCCTCTGCAATCCGCCGACTTAACCTCAGCATTGCAGGCAACTTGAGTCCGCCGCTGGTCTCGTCGGCGATGAACCCTTCGGTCAGGGGGCCGCCCGAAAGCAGGTTCATGACCGCCGGCTTGCCCACGCACCTGATGAGGGAATGCTCGTACTGCTTGCGCAACGCAGCCAGAAGCGGCGTCGCCATCACAACGTCGCCAATCCAATTCGGAAGCCATATAAGGATATTGCACTGCCGCGGGATCATTCGGTTATTGTACAGAAAGCCTCCCTTATGCGACAGCAGCCTGTCTAAATCACGATCCTGCCGCAAAATGCATGCAGAAATCGCCGCGAGCGGGTAAGCTTTTGACGACAGCAAGGCGGGAGCCACATGGCCATAAACATATTGTGCATCGGAGACGTGGTCGGCAAGCCGGGCAGGCGGATGGTGGCTGACCATCTGAGAGAACTGATTCAGCAGCGCCAGATCGAACTGGTTGTTTGCAACGCCGAGAACGCATCCAACGGCAGCGGCCTGACGCCGCAGTTGTTCGGCAAGTTCATTCATTATGGCGTGGACGTTGTTACCCTGGGCGACCATGTATATCGCAAGCGGGAAATCACCGCTGCCCTTATCGGGTCGGACCGCATCGTCCGGCCGGCGAATCTTTCCAGCCAGGCAATCGGCAGGCGGTGGACGGTCGTGCCAACGAAGTCCGGCAATCATAAGGTTGCCGTCGCCTGCGTCCTGGGCCAGCTGTACATAGGGCAATACAATTCGCCATGGGCAGCGATAGACGAGGTGCTCGCCGAGGTTCCCCCGGAAGTGACCATTCGCGTGGTTGATTTTCACGCAGAGGCGTCCAGCGAGAAGATCGCCATGGGTTGGCACCTTAACGGCAGGTGCAGCATTGTGTTTGGCACGCACACGCACATTCCAACCGCCGACGCTCGCGTCCTGGACGGCGGCACCGCTGTGATAAGCGACGTGGGCATGACGGGCCCCTATGATGGAGTGCTTGGCAGACGCAAGGATCGAGTGCTGGCGGCGATGACCACCAACATGCCCTACCCGTTTGACGTGGCCACTGAAGATCCGCGCCTGAGTGCCTTGCTTGCAACCATTGACGAACAGACCGGCCGGGCGCAGTCGGTGGAAAGAATCGAAATAGCGGGCGTGCTCGCGCCACATGCCGGCGATGACGATGTTGTGGAATAGCGCCTCCATATGCCACTGAAGCGCCAGTTCGGAGTCTGGGACATCTTCTGCATCGCCTCCGGCGCCATGATAAGCTCCGGACTGTTCGTGTTGCCGGGCCTGGCCTTTGCACAAGCAGGCCCTGCCGTGATCTTCTCTTACGCCATTGCGGGCCTGCTTTTTGTGCCATCGTCACTGTGCCTTGCCGAACTTGCCACCGCCATGCCCAAGAGCGGAGGCAACTACTTCTTCATCGAACGCGGCATCGGCGGGCCTGTCGGCACGTTCGCCGGCCTGGCGAATTGGCTGGCCGATGCGCTCAAGGCGGCCTTCGCGCTGATCGGCATAGGAGCATCGCTGAGCCTGATTATGCCGGATGTCGGCATCTGGCACGTGAAACTCACCGCCATCGGATCCGCTGCGATATTCGTTGCAATAAACTGCGTCAGCGTGAAGACCGTCGGCAGGCTTCAGGTGATTCTGGTGGTGTTGCTGCTTGCGGCAGTGATTCTGTACATAATCGCGGGTTACGCCCTGGCAAGGCCGACGCATCAGCCGTTCGCGGGGTTCTTCAACGCCGGACCACGGTCGGTGTTCGCCACCAGCGGAATGGTGTTCATTTCATACCTCGGACTGAACATGGTGGCGAATGTCGCCGGCGAAGTGCGAGACCCCAGGCGCAGCATCCCCATCGGCATGATCTCGGCATTGGTCATTGTGACCGTGCTGTACGTGCTGGCCGTGTATGTCACCATCAATATCATGGCGCCGGAGGACCTTTCGCACAGTCTCACGCCGCTTGCCTCGGCGGCGGGAATCATTTTCGGGCCGCTCGGGGCGGCGATTATCGGCTCGGCCTCGCTGATCGCGTTCGTTACAACCGCCAACGGCGGTATTCTCTCTGCGTCACGACACCCGATGGCAATGAGCGAAGACGGCCAGCTTCCGCCGGCGCTGGCAAGGGTTTCTCCACGGTTTTCAACGCCAATCGGCAGCGTTCTGCTGACAGGCGTGTTCATTGTGGCGGTTATCGCGTTCCTGACCGTCGAAGAACTGGTGAAAGTGGCCAGCACCATGATGCTGGTGCTGTTTGTGCTGGTGAACACGGCGGTGATAATCATGCGAGGCAGCAAGTTGCAGAACTACCGCCCGCTGTTTCGCGCGCCGCTTCATCCTTATTTGCCGATCGCCGGAATCATCGCGTACGTGTTTCTCATTGCCGACATGGGGGCAATTCCCCTGATGACGACGGCTGCTTTCGCCGTTGCAGCAGCCGGGTGGTACTTCGTGTACGCCAGGCGACACCAGGAGCGGGAAAGCGCGCTGATGTACCTGGTAAGGCGGGCGATCTCGCGCGAAATGTACCGCAGCAGCCTTGACGAAGACCTCAAACAGATAGCCATCGAGCGGGATGACATAATCCATGACCGATTCGACAACATCATCCGCGGCTGCGCGGTGCTGGACGTCGAAGGCCCAATCGAATCCGATGACATGTTCGCTCAAGTGGCGTCGGTTCTGTCGCCGCGCCTGGGCATGTCGCAGCAGCGGCTCTTCGAGCTGTTCGTCGAGCGAGAGCACCAGTCAAGCACGGTGGTTGAGCCGGGCCTTGCCATTCCGCACGTCATTGTGCCCGGCGAGAACATCTTCGACGTGTTGCTGCTTCGCTCGCGCAGCGGAGTGAGATTTCCCGCGCAGGACAAACCCGTCAACGTGGTTTTCGTGCTCATCGGCTCCGCCGACCAGAGGAATTACCACCTTCGGGCGCTCATGGCTGTCGCCCACATAGTCCAGGAGCACGACTTCATCGACCGCTGGCTCAAGGCCCCCGCCGGCGAGCACCTCCGCGACATAATCCTCCTGAGCCGGCGAAAACGCGACGAAACCTGAACCCGCGCCCTTCGCGCTGGGCATTCACAATGTATAATGTCTGTCTATGCCAGCGTTTCCGACATCGCGGCTGCGACGGCTAAGGTCTCACCAGACCATGAGGGACATGATCGCCCAATCCCCGCCCGGCGTGCAAAACCTTGTGGCGCCGTTGTTTGCATGCGAAGGCCGAGACGTGAGAAACGAAATTCCCTCCATGCCCGGGCAGTATCAGTTTTCATGCGATCTTGCCCTCGAAACAGTGCAGCGATGGGCCGCCAAGGGCATTCGGGCGGTGCTGCTGTTCGGCATTCCTGCCGGCAAGGACGAGCAAGGCTCGGCAGCGTGGTCAGCCGATGCACCCGTGCAGCGGCTGGCGGGCATGATCAAGTCTCAGGTTCCTGAAATGCTGGTCATCACCGACGCGTGCCTGTGCGAATATACGTCGCACGGCCACTGCGGGCCGATCAGGAATAACAACGGCAAATTCATTGTTGACAATGATTTAACTCTCGAGTCTCTCGGCAAAATTGCGGTTTCTCAGGCCAGGGCAGGGGCGGACGTCGTAGCGCCGTCGGCAATGATGGACGGCCAGGTGGCTGCGATTCGCAAGGCGCTGGACGCCGAGGGATTCACCGACACGGCCGTCATGGCCTATTCCGCCAAGTTCGCCTCCGCGTTGTATGGCCCGTTCCGGGACGCAGCCCAAAGCGCCCCCCGCCAGGGCGACCGCAAGACATACCAGATGGATTATCGCTCGCCTCGCCAGGCGGTGCTTGAAGCGCAGGCCGACGCCGACGAAGGCGCCGACATAATCATGGTGAAGCCGGCCGGGGCGTATCTTGATATAATCGCCGCTTTGCGAGGCGTGGTGAACCTGCCGCTGGCTGCTTACCACGTCAGCGGCGAATACGCGTGCATAAAGGCCGCAGCCGCAAATGGCTGGATTGACGAACGCGCTGTCGTCCTGGAAATGATTCATGCCATCCGACGAGCGGGCGCTGACGTAATCATTACATATTTTGCCGAGGATCTGGCGGATTGGTTGTAACAGATGTTTGAGGATGTGGTTCAAACGAGTACCTGCAAAGACAACGCGTGCGATTGCGGCACGTTCTTCCTGGATTGCGCCGGGTGTTTCGGCCAGTCCCAGGTTCACGTCGAGTCTTCGCCCGCCGTCAGGCAGAAGCATCCCAACGTCGAGCGGCTTATCGAAGAGACCTGGCAGAAAGAGATTGCCAGGGCTCAGGAGGCCGGCAAGACGCTCTTTGACGGCAGGCTGTGCCGCCTGAATTCAGCCAGCTACCGCAACTCAACACTGGAATTGAGCGTTGGCGAGGTCTCTTTCAAGGAATTTCTTGGCACTAACCTCACGCACGCGTATTTGAGGTACGTGCACGGATCGGAGGTTCTTGCCGATGCGCTGGGCGCCTCGGCCGTGATTCGCACCGGCGACGGCTTTCTTCTGCTGGGCATGCGCAGCCAGTCGGTGTTGTACCACGCGGGAAGAATTCATCCCATCGGCGGGATCATCGAGGCGGCGAAGGACCGGCCTGTTGATCCGTTTGCCGCAATGAAGAGAGAGATCGAGCAGGAGATCAACGTCTCGGAATTCATGGACATCCACTGCCTTGGCCTGGTTCGAGACAAGCACATAATACAGCCCGAGCTGGTGTTTGACGTGTCCATCGCGCCGGAGTTCATCGATGTTCGCCAGCTTGCCGAAAAGGCTCTCGACGCTCACGAGCACTCCGAGTGGGTTCCGCTGCGCGATCACCCCGCGGCGGCAGTGAATTTCATCGAGCAGAACTATTGCCGCCTGACCCCACTGGCAATGGCGGCGTTGCTTCTGCACGGACTGAGACACTGGGGCAGCGGCTGGTTCGCCGCCACCAGGGGCTATCTCAGAAGCGTAATCTGAACGCTTCGTTGCCTTTGGCGGGCGAACCGCAAGACATCGCGGGGAATACTAAAATGGCTGCACCACGACGTTTTCTTGAGTATATTATCTCGCTGTCGTGAGTGAGAAGGACTACTGACGGATGGAAAAACGGGATTACTACGAGGTTCTGGGCGTAAGCCGCGAGGCGAGCGTCGACGAGATCAAGCGCGCCTATCGCAAGGGCGCGCTCAAGCACCACCCGGACAACGTTAAGGGCGACGACAAGGCGGCCGCCGAACGCAAGTTCAAAGAGCTTGCCGAGGCATACGAGGTTCTCAGCGATCCCGCAAAACGCCAGCGTTACGACCACTACGGGCACGAAGGGCTGCGAGGCGCCGGCGTTCACGATTTCTCAAATATGGGTTTCGGAGATATCTTCTCGATGTTCGAGGATATCTTCGGCGGCGGTTCCATGGGCGGCGGCATGAGCGACCACGGACTCGATCTTGAAACCGAGGTGAAGCTTACACTCGAACAGGTTGCCGGCGGCCACGACGAGGCGCTGGAATTCGAACGGATGGATTACTGCGAAACCTGCGGTGGAAGCGGCGCCAAACCAGGCACCCGCCCTGACAAGTGCTCAACCTGCGGCGGATACGGAAGGGTTCAGCAGCAGGTTCCGGGGTTCTTCGGCGTGTCGGTTCGCGTGATGCCATGCCCAACATGCAAGGGCAAGGGCCGGATCGTCCGCGAGAGATGCCCGGTCTGCATCGGCTCGGGCAGGCAGAAGAAGAAACGCGCTCTGACGGTTCACATACCCGCCGGCGTGCAGGAAGGCCAGGTAGTTCGAGTGCGAGGTGAGGGCGAACCTGGCGCCACCGGAACAACTCGAGGCGATCTTCACGTATACATCCGCATCAAGCCCCATCCCCTGCTGACGCGCCGTGGCGACGACCTGGTGTGCCAGGCGCCGATTTCCTTCTCGCAGGCGGCATTGGGCGGCAAAATACAGGTTCCAACGCTTTGGGGAATGGAAGAAATCGAAGTTCCCGCCGGAACCCAGAGCGGCGACGTGCTTAGGTTAAAAGGCCTGGGGCTGCCTTCCACCCGCACCGGCAGAAAAGGCGACCAGTACGTGCAGTTGAACATCGAGGTTCCTCGCAAACTCTCGAAGCGCCAGCGGGAACTGCTCGAACAGTACGCCGAGATCGAAGAAGTTGAGGTAACTCCTCAGCGCAAGAGTTTCATTGATAAGCTTAAAGAGTGCTTTGTGCCGCAGAAATAGGCTTGGCCGTCCAACACGTAATTTGAATGAATACGCAGGATAATCGTCATGACTGAAAACGAAAATCAGCCCGAAGAGCAGGAAATCTCCGCCGAACAGCCTGCCGCCGAGCAGGGGGCAACGCCGGAAGAGACCCTCAAGCTCGAGCGCGACGATCTGCTCGCACGCCTTCAGCGAGTGAGCGCTGACTATCTCAACTATCAGAAGCGAATTCAGAAGGATATAGTCCAGTCTCGCGAGTACGCCAACGAGAGCCTCATAAAGGCGCTGCTGGTGGTGCTTGACGACATGGATCGCGCCCTCGATGCGGCAGCGGCAACGGCAATTCCGCAGGATGATCCGCTGCTTGCCGGCATGCGCCTGATCAGAGACAAAGCGATGGACATTCTGAGCTCCTTTGGCCTGGCCAGCATTCAGTCCGAAGGCCGGCCCTTCGACCCCGAGCACCACTCGGCGGTTCTTCAGCAGGATTCGCAGGATCTGCCTCATAACACGGTCATCAAGGAGTTGCAGAAGGGCTACTCGCTTAAAGGTCGAACCATCAGGCCCGCAACGGTGATCGTGTCACGGAAAACACAGAAAGAAGCAGAGGAAGTCACATAGCTTCCGTTCTGCTTTCCGCTTGTGACGGATTCGATGTTCAGGAGAAGGAAGTATGCCAACGTACGACTATGAGTGCTCCGCGTGCGGGCACACATTCGAGAAGTTTCAGTCAATAACGGCCCCTGCCGTCAAGAAGTGCCCCGCCTGCGGCAAGTGCAAGGTGCGCCGATTGATCGGCATGGGCGCGGGAATCATATTCAAGGGCAGCGGCTTCTACCAGACCGACTATCGCAGCGACTCGTACCGCAAATCGGCCCAGGCGGATTCATCGTCAACGAGCACCGCCTCTGGCAGCTCGACCAGCGAATCTACAACCAAGCCCGCCTCCGGCGATACGACCAAGAGCAAGCCGAAGAAGGCGAAAGACTAAGCGCCCCAGGCAACCGTTACCGACGCCCCAATTGCATTCTTGCAAATTGGTGAGGTTGCGTAAACAATAGCCCCGCACTTGCGCACACGGAAGCAAGTGTTCTTGCGCCGGCGCAGGGGTCAGGTGCTCCGCAGACCGGCCGGCTAAACCTACAATTGAGCTGGGACTATGCCTGCGACCAAAGTTGACAACCGTTTGGAGGGACGGACGCTGTGGATTCCGCGGATGACGCACATCGGCGGCAGGATGATGGCGGCCGTCTTTCGCGCAAACGGAATCGAATCACGCGTCACGCCCCCTTCGGATGATAGCACGTTGCAGTATGGCGGGCTTTATTGCAGCGGCGAGGAATGCTACCCGGAAAAGGTGACGCTGGGCGACTTCATGCGCATCGTTCACGCGCCGGACTTCGACCCGTCCCGCCACGCGTTCTTCATGCCAACGGCAGAAGGCCCCTGCCGCTTCGGGCAGTATGCCCCGTACCTGCGACAGGTGCTTGGAGAAATGGGCCATGGCGACGTGCCGGTCATCAGCCCATCCAGCAAGAACGGATACGACGGCCTGGCCGGAAACGTCACCACGATGATGCGATCGATGTGGCGCGGGCTTGTCGCCGGCGATATTCTGCGAAAGATGCTGCTCAAAACGAGACCCTACGAAACCCAAAAGGGACTCGCCGACGCGGCATACGCCAAATCAATGGACATGCTGGAAGAAGTCCTCCAGCAGAGCGGCCTCAAGGGCGCCAAACAGACTGAGGCCATCGTCGCCGTCATGACCCGCTGCCGGGACCTGTTCAGAAGCGTTCCCGCCAAGTACGTCAAAGGCCGGCCGCTGATAGGCGTGGTCGGTGAAATATTCTGCCGCCTCAATACGTTCAGCAACTATGACGCGGTTCGCAAAATAGAGCAGCACGGCGGCGAGGCGTGGCTGAGCGACGTCACCGAATGGGTGTGGTACACCAACTGGTCGCAGAAGAGCCTGCTGAAACGGGACGGCAAGACAATCTCGTTGGCCATGCTCGGCGCGATCGTCAAGAACAAGATTCAGAAGTCCGACGAACACAGGATTCTTGAACCGTTCGCAGAGGACTTCGCCGGATACGAAGAGCCGCACGACGTGTACGAAGATGTGCTCCGCCCGGCCTGGCCGTACCTTCCCGCCGACGGCGCACTGGGCGAGATGGTTCTGTCAGTCGGCAAGACTTTCTATCTGCATGTCAAGGGCGCGGACGGAATCATAGACATCAGCCCGTTCTCGTGCATGAACGGAATCGTCAGCGAGGCCGTTTATCATCGCGTCAGCGAGGCGTGCGACGGCATGCCTATCCGCAACTTCTACTTCGACTCCAGCAGCTCGAACATGGAACGCGACCTGGACATCTTCATGGAGCTGGCTGTGAGCTACGCGAAGCGCAAGAAGACGGCTCGTCGGTATCCGGCGTTTTTTGGCGGGTGACGGTATTGCCGCCCCGAAAGCGGCTGGGATTACATGATGAGTCAATCCGTTGAGGAAATGCAACCGCCGGCTGACAACCGCGCAGTAGAGTCTTGCGACGACTTCAGGCAGCGTATTCGCCGCTTTCGCCGCCTGCACCTGCAATTGCCCCTTTGCACACGCGCCACCTGCCCAACCTGCGGCGAGGTTGTTGACGCCCAGTTCACACGCGTCGGCGATCAGGTGGTGCTGAAGTTCGGCTGCGACACCTGCGGCCCACGAAGCGAGGTGCATCACGATCGCATCTGGTCCGACGGACGAAGCGACGTGCCGGGCAGCCCCGAGACAACCTTCAGCGGCGCGGCGATCAAGCCGGTCCTTCGCCGCCTGCCTCGCACGGTCGAGACGCTCTGCCCGGAATGCTCGTCAATTATCCTTGGCAGATACTTCGTGCAGGACGGAAAGGTGATGATCGAGAAGCACTGCCCCGAGCATGGGCATTTCATCGACTGCGTCAACAGCGACGCCCTTCTGTATTCAAAGGCTGCGTGGTGGAGCTTCGAGGAAGCGCCCGGCCAGAAGTATCCCCAGACCATCGGCACGGGCAACTGCCCCAGCGACTGCGGCCTGTGCGGCCAGCACCTTTCCAGCCCGTGTCTGGCGCAGATAGACCTGACCAACCGCTGCAACATGCGCTGCCCCGTTTGCTTTGCGAACGCCGGCGTAACCGGCAGAGTCTTCGAGCCGCCATATGAGGAGATAGTGCGCCAGTTGCAGGTTCTGCGCGACCTGCGCCCGACCCCGTGCACCGCCATCCAGTTCACCGGCGGCGAGCCAACGGTGCATCCGGATTTTCTCAAGATTGTCTCCACGGCAAGAGACATGGGGTTTTCGCACATTCAGATCGCAACCAACGGCCTGACGCTTGCCAACGAGGACTTCGCCCGCCGCTGCATCGAGGCTGGGCTGCACACCATCTACATGCAATTTGACGGCGTCGGCGACGAGCCGCACAGGCTTACCCGAAATTATCCGAATCTTTGGAGCAAGAAGGTCGCCGCCATCGAGAATTGCCGCAAGACCGGCATGAAAATCTGCCTGGTGCCGACGATCCTCAAGGGCGTCAACGACAACCAGGTCGGCGAGATATTCAAGTTCGCGGTGAAAAACATCGACGTCATCAGCGCAATCAGCTATCAGCCCGTCAGTTTCACCGGCAGGATCGATCCCGGCGAATTGAAGGCCCGCCGCTACACGCTTGGCGATCTGGCGCACGGAATTGCCGAGGCATCCGGCGCAAGCCCCCTGCAGGACATGTTCCCGCTGAGCGTTGTTGTGCCGCTGTCGCAGATTCTCGAAGCCCTGACGGGCAAGCCAAAAATCAGGCCGAGTTGTCATCCCGACTGCGCGTTTGGAACGTACTTCCTTATAAGCCCCGATGGAAAGGCGTATCCGTTTCCAAGGGTGATTGACGTGGAAGGCATGTTCAGCGAAATGAACCAGATAGCGCGCCGCATTACGCTTCGAGGCAGGGCGACCAAACTGGACATGTGGCGCACGTGGCGGATGTTCAAAAGGCACTTCAACGAAAAGCAGGCGCCGCCGGGCCTGACGTTGAAGAGGTTCATCAGGTCTCTTCAGGGGCTGGTGGACAAGAACATCGGACGAGGCGAAGGCCAGAAGCAGACGTATCACACCCTGCTGTGCGCCGGCATGCACTTCCAGGACCGCTACAACTACGATGTTGAACGTGTAAAAAGATGCGTTATTTTGTATTCGACGCCCAAAGGCGTCTTTCCGTTTTGCGCCTACAACTGCGGGCCGGAATACCGCCCGCTCGTCGAGGCGGCATGGCGGACGGAGTCAACATGACGACTGAGCGACAGGGATTGTCGTATACCGCTGCCGGAAAACACACGACGGCTGCGGCCATGGGCAAACAGTACGATCACGAATTTGACGCGCCGCAGCAAGCTTCTTCAGATCGCCAGGATGGCTATGTTTCCAGCAGCGATTACACAGCCTCCGCCGGCGAAGACAATCAGACCGCGTCGGCCGTTCGGCTGGAGTATCATCACCCGCTTGAGAACTGGCTTGGGCGCAAGCCTATGCGCTGGCTGCTGGGCAGGTTGTCCAGGGCGGGGCGCGACGGCAAGACGATTCTCGAGCGAATCATCACAACGTATCGCGATCCGTCGGCAACGCTGATGCAGCGGATATTGTATTGGCCGATCCACAAGTTCATCGACCGCATGCGCGGGAAGAGCAGCGTGGAAGACTTCCGCCAGAGAATCGCTCACCACTCGCCGACGCTGCGGGGGCTCGTGGTCGTCGCGCGGTCGGTCAGCGAGTTCGGTCTGACCACGCCGCAGAAATTCTCCGCCCCGCTGTTCGCCGTATGGAACTTCACCAACAGATGCAACCTCGCCTGCCGTCATTGCTACCAGGACAGCGAGCACTCAGCCCTTGAAAACGAGTTGAAGCTTCAGGAAAAGCTCGATCTTGTTGACCAGATGGGCGCGATGCACATGCCCATGCTGGCGCTTTCGGGCGGCGAGCCGACAATAAGCCCGGACCTGCTGCCGGTTCTGCGCCAGGCCGCCAAATACGGCATGCACACCACGCTTGCCACCAACGGCACGACCATGACCAACGACCTTGCCGAGAAGCTCGCCGGCGCTGGTCTGCGATATGTTGAGATATCCCTGGACAGCGTCAATCCGCAAAGACACGACGCATTTCGAGGCGTCAAGGGCATGTGGGAGCGGTCGGTCAACGCCGCCAGGATAGTCGCCGCCACCAAGGGACTCCGGCTGGGCATAGCGATGTGCGTGCACCAGGGCAATTATCACGAAGTTGAAGAAATGATCGAATTCGCCCGCCAGATAGGCGCGGGGTGCTTCGCTCACTTCAACTTCATCCCCGTGGGCAGGGGCTTGAAGATGGTCAGCGGCGACATTTCGCCGCGCCAGCGGGAGGATCTGCTGGCCATTCTTAACCGCCGCATGCAGGAAGGCGGCATGGGCATAATTTCCACGGCGCCGCAACTGGGAAGAGTATGTCTCGCCGGGGCCGCCATCGACGGCGGGAGAGTGGCGTGCTCGCACGCCGGCAGCGGCAGCGGCGTAAAGGCCCGCGTTGTGGCGAAGTATCTGGGCGGGTGCGGCGCGGGACGAACGTATGTTTGCGTGGAGCCAAACGGCGACGTTACGCCGTGCGTCTACCTGCCCCACCGCGTCATGGGCAACGTGCGAGAGGCGCCCTTCGTCGACATCTTTCGCAAGAGCGTGTTCTGGGACATCCTCAATGACCGCGACCGCCGGCTGCACCATTGCGGAGCATGCTCGTTCAAGAGCTACTGCGGCGGCTGCCGTGCGAGGGCCGACGCGTATTTCGGCAAGCTTCACGCCGGCGATCCGGGATGCATCTTCAATGAAAAACACTGGGATTCGCTTGTTGAGCAGGGAATAGTCGTCACCGGCGATTCATCAAGCCCGGAGGAATTCGATCTTACCGCCACTCGGCACGGGCCGGGCTGATGCCACCATTATCCCCCGCGACTGGGGCGACAGGAGCTTAACGTCATGAAGATTGGCATTGTGGACCTGGACACCTCGCACCCTCGGAACTGGATCCCCATCGAGCGGCAGCTTGGACACGAGGTCGCAGGAATTCTGGATTCGGGCGACGTTCATCCCCCGCTGTACGCCAAAGAGTTCTCCCGTGAGCACAGCATCCCCAGGGTTTATGACGATCTGTCGCAGATGGCGCGCGACGTTGATTGCGCCATCATCCACAGTTGCGATTGGGATTCGCATGTCGCCAAGGCGGCGCCGTTCGTAGAGGCGGGCAAGGCGGTTCTGGTGGACAAGCCAATTGCAGGAAACATTCGCGACCTGGAGCAATTCCGCAAGTGGGTCAGGCAAGGCGCTCGCATAACGGGCGGGTCGTCCCTGCGTTTCTGCGACGAGAAGCGGCAGTGGCTGGCGCAGGATGTCGCCAAGCGCGGCGCCGCTCACACTGTCTTCGCCGGCTGCGCCGTTGACGATTTCAACTATGGCATCCACGCCTATTCGCTGATCAGCGGCATCATGGGGCCTGGCATCAAGAGCGTCAGGCATTTGGGCCGCCACGTTCAGCGACGGGTGCAGGTGGATTGGGCAGACGGCAGAACGGCGATACTGGTAATTGGCGCTGCCGATAATTGGTTGCCATTCCACGCCTCAATCTGCACCGACAAGCAAGTCACGCAGTTCATTGTCGAGTCCGGCAAGGTGTACGCCGCGTTGTTGAATGCGACGCTGCCTTACCTTGCCGGCGTGCAGGACAGGCCCCCGGTGGAATTCGACCAGTTGATCGAGCCCGAGCTTGCAGCCATCGCCGCGATGGTTTCATGGACTGAGGGCGACAGGGTCGTCCAGTTGACCGAGCTGGATTCCAACACTGCCGGCTATGACGGCGCCGAATTCGCCCGGCTGTATCGCAAGCAGAAGTATCCCAAAGCGTGATTGCGCCCCGTGCGTGGTCTTGCATTCGTGGGCGCCAACATGTTCTACTGGATGCCTGTTCGCGCCGGATCACCGCTGCCGGTCGTTCAAAATGCGACACACGAGGAGCCGCCATGAAGATATCCGTTGTTCCACTTCTAGCATTGCTGGCATGCACGTTTCTCTATGCTGCCCCAAGCACAATGCCTTACGAAGTCCAGCCGCCCTCCTCCGGCGAGGCGGGGCATCCGCTGGCGATTGTGCTTGGAGACGCCCCTTGGACGGGCGGCGACGATTGGTTCGTCATCCGCATGGGCAAACCTTCTGAAGACTGGCTCGCCAACGTGATCGACGTGCAGAAGGCGGTGGATGAAGTGTCGGCAGCGCATCAGGTTGACTCCTCGCGGGTGCTGCTGGTTTCCTCGGGCCAGTGGGCCAGAGGCGCTATTACGTTGCTCAATCGCATGAGCGACAGGCTCATCGGCGCGGTGCTGGTGGACGTTGGGCCGGTCGAGTACGACGGCTCTGACATTCGCCTGCTTCAACTCGACGGCCGCCTGGCGAATCTGCCCATCTGGGCGACGGTCAGCGGCCTGAGCGAGCGGGCCCACTGCCTGCTGGGCTGGCGGCGCGTGTCTGCCGCGTATCCAAGCGCCCCGCTGACGATCGACGTGCAACAGGCCCACAGCGACAAGCTCGCACCGGATGCAAGCCTTGCAGACTGGATACTGTCCGTGCGCGGCGGTCAGACGCCGCCCGCCCGCCCCGATGCCCAAGTAGTTGAACTTATGGACCGCTATGGATCTCCTGCCGAGGCGATCATCAGGAGCCTCAAGGTCAGACGCCTCGACGCCAGGGGCGAAATGCCCCCAGCCGAGGTGAAGAGCCAGGCGGGTCTGCAACTGGCGGTGCTGCCGCCCCAGAAATGGCAGCGCGACCCACGCGGCGAAATGAAGTACGACGCCACCGCCAACCCGTTCGTCCAGATATACCTCACGCCCCAGCCCGGCGGCGAGTTGTTCGCACGCGTGCAGGGCGGCAAGTGGAGGGCGACAAGCGACGAACTGCTTGACGATTACCAGCAAAGGCTGGCGGCGAAGGGGTATCTTGTCGTTACGCACAAGCAGTTGGAAATCAGCCATGGCTCGGCGGAGATTGTTTCGATTCTCTGGCCGACCGAGATGAAGTGGCACAGTTGGCTGGCCTTGATGTGGGCAGGCGAACCCTCGCAGGACATCGCGCCGATGGTCATTGTGATGAACGCCGCGGATGCGCCCGAGGCAGACCCGATGGCCGATGCGTTCATCCACCTGTTGCAGTCGATCAGGCTTGATCACGCCCCCGCCGGGGCGCCGAATCTAAGTGGAATGTGAAAAAGTCTGAACAGTTGAGCAGGTGATCAGGAGACCGCAGGCGAAGCACAAACCAGTAGTGGAATGCCTACGGGTTGTTCACTGTGTTTTCTACTGCTGCTACTCTGCGATGTACGCTACGAAGCACGAGCCACCTGTTCTACTGCTCGCCTGCTCTAGCACTGTGAATCTTTATTGCACAGTGCTTAGGCCAGTAGCGACAGCATCGCCAGAACCGGTCCCGCTGCAAGCAACGGCGAGTCGATCATGTCCAGCACGCCGCCGAATTCCGGCACGAGCGACCCGGAATCCTTCACGCCGGCGCTGCGCTTGAGCAGGCTTTCGCAAAGGTCGCCGAATTGCCCCGCGATAGCGGCGGTTACCGCCAGCGCAGCCACGGCCCCGGCGCCTAACGCCAGGCCCAGAACGGCGTTCATCGCAAACGATACCGCTACTGCCGCAACCAGGCCGCCCGCCAGGCCCTCCCAGCTCTTGCCCGGCGAAAGCCACGGTATAAGCTTGTGCCTGCCGATCATCGTGCCGGTGAAGTACGCCCCGATATCCGTGAACTTGACGGCGGCAACGAAGAACACCAGCATTCCCATGCCGTACCCGGTTCGTATCGACAGAATCATGGCCATGCCCACGCCGACGTATCCTATCGCCAGAATTGTGCCGCCAAGGCGGGCGACGGCGCCCTCCTTGCGAAAGCGGATCATTTGCTCGATGAAAACAAGCAGCACGACCAGCGCTACCGACACAAGCTCAGGCTTGCCAAACAGCGGCAGGACCGCAATCGCCATGCTCCCCAGCAACCCCGAAATGCCCAGCACCGCGCCGCCGGACTTGTTGATCATGGCCCGAACCTCAACGAACGCAGCCAACGCCAACAACGCCAGAAGACACGCCACCGCCAGCCCCACTGGCAGATCCGGCCGCGTCTTTCCAAGCCACGTGTCCAGCACAAGCAACGCCGAGAGCGCCGCGATCAGAAGCGCGCCGAAGACAATCCGTTTGGTCATCTTGCCCATTAGCGGCTGTCCTTCTACTTCATGAAGTTTCGAATGCCGGTGAAGATCAACTGCGCCGACAGGCTCGCAAGAATCAATCCCGTCAACTTGCTGAGAATGCCCATGATTCGCTGGGGAATGAATCTGTCCATCACGGCTGAGGCCCAGATCATGGCGCATACCGTAAGCACCGCGGCTAGCATCGCCCCTATCGCCGTCAACTGCGACCGCATCGAATGCCCGTACTCGCCTGCGACTTCGGCGCCAAGCACGAGCAGCGCGGCCGTGGTTCCCGGGCCTACCGTTATCGGCAGCGCAAGCGGAACAATCGCCACATCCTCGCCTTCGGCGACCTGGCGTTGTTCAGCATTGCCCTTGACCAGCGCCACCGCCGACAGAAACAGCAGCGTGCCGCCGCCGATTCTGAACGAGTCGATGGTTATCCCAAGCACCACGAAGATCTTGCTGCCGAAGAGATACAGGATCAGCGTCATCAGGATCACGGTGATGATGGTGCGGAATGCGACACGGCGTCTGCGCCTGCTGTCCATTTCGCTTGTCAGCGACAGGAAGGACGACACGACGAAGAACGGCGTCAGAAGAAAGAACAGCGTTATGTATGTTCCAACGAAAAGGTTGAGCATGGCTTCCTCAGGCGGTGGATTGTACGGTCCACCGGCCGCTTTTGGCAACCGCCAGTGGGTCATTTGGCCCAAGCTCGCCCAAGCGGAGGAGGATTATTCCCGCACGCCACGGCAGCGGCTGCTTCACAAGCAGTTGAATGGGCCCCAATGCTTGTTAGAATGGTGCGAGGAAGGCGGCGTATCTTCAAGATGGATATTAAATCAGTAATAGTGGCCTGCCTGCTGGTCGCTGCCGCGGCGGCGGGTGACGACGACGCGTCGATACTCGTTGACGAAACCCCGGCCCCCGTCATCAAGCCCAGCGGGCAGAAGGTTTCTCCCCCGTCCAGTCCCGATCCCGTCGAAGGCGTGCATATCATTGACCGCGCCGGCAGGATCGAACGCATCGAAGGCACAAACTGGTGCCTGGTGCGATTCGAGCAGGCGCAGGGCCAGGCCCCGCTGGAGCCGATGATGGCTCTGCCAAACTACTTGCTTGAGACAATCGAGCCTTTGGCTGACCGTCCCGATGCCCCGCTTCTGCGGATCTACGGCGAGAACAGCGTCTATCGCGGCAGGAACTTCATCTGGTTGGCGGAAGCGTCGTTTGACGCCGCACCCCCGGTCGATGCGGCGCCGGAAGTCGCGCCGCTGGAGGAAGAATCGCCAGCCACCAGGCCCCAGGGCGAAAGCCCCGATGAAATTTCGCAGAACGCCTCGCAGGCGGCGGACATTCTCGATCGGATGGCCTCGCAACGGCCCGCCCGGCCGATATTGCCGCCAACCCCGCCGCAGGACGCCCAGCCAATCGCCGTCAGTCCGATTCCAGGACCACGAGATGCCGTCATTAAATCGCGAAACCTGCTGGTGACTGATCGCGTCGTCCGAATTCTGCCAGAAGAAAAAGACGGCTGGTGGGCCATGTATTTCGAGGGCGACAACACGCTCCGCGAACCGCCTATAAGGATCCTCCCCGGAAAAATGCTTCAGAAGGCGGAACAAACCGTGGCTGCGTTCAGAGGCAGAGCAGTCAAGTTCCGCGTCTCGGGCCTGATCACCGACTACAAGGGCAAGCAGTACGTCCTGCTTCGCAAGCTGATCTACGAGCCCGATCTGGGGCGATTCTGACCTTATCCGACAGCGTCCCGCCCTATGTCGGCTGCCATCAGACTATAGTGAGCACATGGACAGCAAAGAGGCAATGCTGTGGACGCCCGCCCAAGACCAAAAGGCCCAGTGCTTTCTGTGCGCGCATCGCTGCCTGATTTCGCCGGGCCAGTGGGGCTTGTGCCGCGTCCGACGCAATGTTGGCGGCAAGCTGTTGAGCCTTAACTACGGCCTGCTGGTGGCGATGAACATCGACCCGATTGAGAAAAAGCCCCTTTTCCACTTTCTGCCCGGAACCCAGACGCTTTCCATTGCCGCAGCCGGGTGCAATTTTCAGTGCGAATTCTGCCAGAACTGGCAGATATCTCAATCGCCAAGACAGGGCGACATCGAGGGCATTCCAACCACCCCGCAAGAGGTCGTGCAGGCGGCAATCCAGAGCAACTGCCCCTCCATCAGCTACACGTACACCGAGCCGACGATCTACTTTGAAACCGCGTACGAATGCGCCATCCTTGCCCGGCGTCAGTCCCTCCGCAACGTGTTCGTCTCAAACGGATATATGACAGTGGAGGCAGTCGAAGCGATTGCGCCCTATCTCGACGCGATCAACGTTGATCTCAAAGCCTTCAACGACAACACGTACCGCCGCGTGATGAAGGCCCGTCTGGCGCCGGTGCTGGACTGCCTTAAGGCGCTCGCCGGCAAGGGCATCTGGCTTGAGGTGACAACGCTGATCGTGCCTGGAATGAACGACTCGCCCGGGGAACTTGCCGATATCGCCGCCTTCATCGCCCGGGAACTTGGCGCCCACGTGCCATGGCACGTCACCAGGTTCCACGGCGACTACCGCATGAACGGCACGCCCAGCACCCCGCTGGAAACGCTGCGCCGCTCGGCTGACATAGGGCTTGAAGCAGGCCTGACATACGTCTACTGCGGCAACATCAGCGGCCTGGCCGATGAAAGCACGTACTGCCCCGCCTGCAGAGAAACGCTTATCGATCGCAGAGGCTACGATATATCCGGCATCCGCCTGAACAACGGCAAATGCCCCAACTGCGACAGAGCCATCGAGGGAATCTGGAGCCCCTAGGCGGACCATGCCAAAGCATGCCTGAGCCGGTGCGCGAGCGATACCCCGCCGGCGCATCGTGCGGCACATATGCAAGGCGCAAACTTGTTGCTCTAGTGCTTTCTGCGATTGCGGCGTTCGCGTCGCTTCTTCGAGCCTATCTTCCTGCGTCGTCTTGGCTTGGCCATGAATATCCTCTTGTAACCTGCTAATCGTGAATTAATAACGTCGAACGGGTGATTCTATCACGGCAAGCAGCCGGTTTGCCAGAGAAATTGCGCCGGCACATGCACGATGAAATCCGCGTCCCCACCCGGTACAATCCGAGCATGACGATTCACCGGACGCCATCGCCACAGACACCGACGATGCAGCACGCACCGGGCCCGCGCGGGACGCTTGCCGTCCGACTGGCCGCGGCCGCGACGGTTGTCGCTTCGTTCGCAGCGGTCATCTGCCTGGCGGTCAGGCCGATATCCAGCAACGATATCGGCTACCACCTTGCCTACGGCGATGTGTTCCTTGACACCGGGCGCATCGTCGACGACGACAGTTTCATCCACCCCCGCGCCGAACCCCCGACGGATGGCGACCGGCCGGCCCTTGCGCCAGGCGGATGGTTCGATGACACTGGCAGGCTGAGGTTCCCCAACGCCAACTGGCTCAGCCAGGTGATATTCTCGGCAGTGCTTCGGTGGATGGGCTGGAACGCGCTGAGCATGCTGGCCCCGTTGCTGGTTGCTGTGATTCTGCTTGCGCAGGCAGGCGCAATGCGCCGCCTGGGCGTGGGGTGGGGATGGGTCGCCTTTGCATGGCTCGGCACGGGGCTGGTTGCCTATGAACGTTTTGTGCTCCGGCCGGAACTGCTGGGTTACGCCTGCATGGCGATTCACCTTTGGCTTCTATGCGGCGAAATGACCAGGCGCCGGCTGGCTCTGGTGCTGCTGGTGCAGTTGATTGCGGTGAACGTGCACAGCTACTGGGTGATGAACGTCTTCATGTTCGGCGCATTCGCAGGCGAGGCGTGGCTTCGATTGCTGTGGAACCGCCACAAGGGCAGGGCCTGGGATGCCGCACTGGCTGCCCGCGTTAACCGCCTGACGCTGTTGTTCGTGCTTGCGGGGGTGCTGTCGGCTGTGCATCCCGCGGGCATTCGCAACAGCGCCATGCCGCTGCGCACGCTTGCCTTCCTGAACGCCAACGACATTACCGGGCAGACGATGGAAAGCACGAGGGGCAAGGCAGCCGGACAGGTCCACCCATGGGCGCTGATCGGCGAGTTCTACTCGCCGCTGGGCGCCAAGCCATGGACGCCGGCGATATGGTGCTACATTGGGCTGCTTGCCGGCGCGCTGCCGGTCGCTGCCGTTCTGGCGTGGAAAAGGCAATGGGCCTTGCTGGCAATGCTGGGCGCCTTTATGGCGGCATCGTGGTCGATGCGGCGGAACATCGCCCCCGCTGCCATCATGTGCCTGCCGCTTTGGGCAATAGCGGCGAAGTTGGCGCTGGATGGTTCGCTGCCCCGAGGCAGGCTTCGCACAGGATTCACAATCGCAGCCCTGCCGGCGTTGGCGCTTGCGGCAGGCGTGCTGCTGGCAACGGTGACAACCAACAGGTTCTACGAAGCCAGCCGACTCGAATGGCGATTCGGCGCGGGCAAATGCCTGTTCAATTTACCGATATCAACCTGTGAATGGCTTGACGCTCACCTTGACGCTGACGTTCCCGTGTTTGTCGATTATACCGGCTCGTCCAACATCATGTATTTCAGCAAGCGGGCCCTCGCCGCGCCTGTGCTGACGAACACGTGGTCGATGACGGTTGACCGCATGCGCCAAGCTGTGCTCCTGTGCGGCGGCAAGGGCAGCCTCGATAGCCTGCGCGAATGGGACATGGACGTCGCCGTCATCCAGCTCTGGCCCCCCGCCTTCGGCATAAACCGCCTGCTGGACCAAAGCCCGGACTGGGCGATGGTCTTCATGGACTGCTGGTTCGTCGTCTATGCTCGACGAACGCCGCAACACGAAAACCTTATTCGAGCCAACGAGATCACGCGCGCCGGCTTCGACGTGCAGGCCTTCGCCGAGGCGTGCAGAAGAAGCGACCCCTCAGCCGCGATGGCCTACCGAATGGGCGCCATGACGCTGCACTCGATGGAATGGTTCGAGCACTCCGAGGTGCTCTGGAGGCTTTGTCTCGACCAGCGCCCGGACTTCGACGAGGCGTGGCTCAACCTCGGCGTGTGTATTGCCCAGCGCGGCGAAGATCTGCTGACAAGAGGCGCTCCCTCAGGCAGAGACCTGATGCTTGAGGCAGGAAAATGTTTTGAA
Organism: Planctomycetota bacterium; assembly: GCA_012729725.1. Taxonomy (GTDB): domain Bacteria; phylum Planctomycetota; class Phycisphaerae; order SM23-33; family SM23-33; genus JAAYCO01. The sequence continues at coordinate 1,586 of JAAYCO010000085.1, read as the reverse complement.
CGATGCCTCGAACTGGACCCAGCCAATGACGGCGCAAGAAAGAACCTCAACCGAGTCAGGCAGATCCTGAGGTGACCAAGCTTCAGGACCGCTCAACAACGCCGTCGCCAGACGTTGTTATCATCATTCAGCTGGCTGCAGCAGCCATCGCATCATGACACAAGTCATTTGTTTGCAAGAATTTACGCCTCTGGCTTCCGGCCTCAGATTCCCCTGGCTGGCAGCCTTCCACCTTGGATTGCTTAAGCCTGTAGCTCCTGTTTCTTGTTTATCCCATTGACAAAGATGGAAAATGTGCTATTGTAAGTGTTAGCTAACACACTTAGAGTTTAGTCATGACCACAGATATCCTGGCAAAAAGCAAGATTTTCAAGTCTTCAAGAGGTGAACTGCCTCGATACAAGCAGACTGTGCAGGTTCTCAAGAACTACATTCGGGAATCGGACATAAAGCCAAACTCTAAGTTGCCGCCGCTGCGGGAGTTAATCAAATCCCTGAACTTGAGCAACACGACTGTTAACCGAGCGCTTGAGCATCTTGAACGCGAAGGCATCATTGAGCGCCAGCACGGTCGTGGGCTATTTGTGGTGGACCGTATCAAGACAGGCGAATTGGCGATCGTTGTTCAGCCACAACTGCTGTCTCCGACTGCGTCGCCCTACTACTCGTTGGCATGCAATGCCCTCTCCAGCATGATCAACGTCAACTGCCCGTTGATGGACCTCAGGGTGCACGTGGGCAAGCCGGCAGAGTCGGAAGCGGAGTTTGCAGATACGCTCGACCTGGCAAATCCAGAAGTCATCACGAGGCTTCGCGGCGTTTTCACCTTCCACCCGTTGTTTGATCAGGGCAGAAAGCTCGAAGAGCATGGAGTGCCGGTTGTCCTGATGCGTAAGAAGGCCTGTGCTCCGGATGAGTGCATGGTTGCGTTTGATGACAGCGACTCGGGGCTTCAGTATCTCAGGCCGCTGATCCAGGGCAACTGCAAGTCAATCGCCGTGCTGGGCATGGCGTCAGTCGACAGCAGCCTATCGGCGCACTGGCATGTGCCTATGCTTGAAGCCATTCGCCAGCACGATTTGCAGACCAAGCCCGAGTGGATGCCTATCACACCGAACGTGCCCCATATTACTGCGAAGACTGGATACGATCAGTTCATGCAGTTGTGGAAATTGCCCCAGAAGCCAGACGGAATAGTGGTCACCGACGACGTCGCATGCAGGGGCATACTGCAAGCGTGCCTGCAACTTGGGGTTGATCTTCCCAACGACGTGCAGCTCGTGAGCCACTCGAACAAGGGCGTGGAATTCCCCTATCACAAGCCGCTGACTCGTCTTGAATTTGATCCCCAAGAGCAGGTGAAGCATGCCTTGGAGCTGATTGTCGACATGCTCGGAAACAAAACCATCACTGAGAAGCACGTGCTTGTGCCAGGCAAACTGATTTCAGGAAACACCACCAAATCTTAGTAGATCCCAACTGAACTGAAGGAAGGAGGCTCGCTATAGCAACGGAACCGTTTTTTGCAGTTATGTCCAGAACCTACAGGCCCTTTAATAATAGGAGAACATTATGTGCAGATCTTT
>JAAYCO010000084.1 GCA_012729725.1 Planctomycetota bacterium | reverse complement strand
TGCCCAAGGGCTCGAAGTTCATCGTCTGGGGGCCCGGCGGCGTGTTGGAGAACGCGATCGCTCTGGTCGGCTACCAGAACCTGTGCATGATGACGATGGACGATCCCGAACTGACTCGTGACCTATTTGACGCCATAGGCTCAAGGTTGCTCAAGTACTACGAGATATCGCTTCAGTTCGACAGCGTCGGGGCGATCATCAGCAACGACGACTGGGGTTTTAAAACTCAGCCGATGCTTGCCCCGGCGGACCTGCGCAAGTACGTATTCCCCTGGCACAAGCGGATGGTCGAGGCGGCCCATAGCGCCGGCAAGCCTGCCATTCTTCATTCGTGCGGCAATTTCGACGAGATCATGGACGACGTGATCGACAACATCGGCTACGACGGCAAGCACTCCTACGAAGATGCGATACTGCCGGTCGAAGAATCATATGAGCGATGGGGAGGAAGAATCGCGATACTCGGCGGCCTCGACCTGGACTTTGTGTGCCGATCCAAGCCCGAAGAAATCCGCAAGCGCAGCGAGGCGATGCTCAAACGCACCAGCCAGCGTGGCGGCTATGCGCTGGGCACCGGCAACAGCGTGCCAGAGTACGTGCCGCAGGAGAACTACTTCGCGATGATCGCCCCTGCGGTCGAAGACAGGTTGCCCCAATTGTTATGACAGAGCTACCGGGCGGCGCATGCTTGGGATATTTATCGCCCGAACTTTAGGAAAGCGGTTTTACAAGCCTCCGACCATGATGCTATAATCACCGTCCTGCCACCGGGTCGCCCCATGCATTTGCGGCAGCGGGCGTGCTTGACCCGTGAGAACTAATTGTTTTACGCTCGCAGACAAGGGAGACCGGCATGAGTCTTGTGGACTGGTTGATTGTTGCCGTACCGCTGTTAATTGTCATAATAATCGGCCTCAAGGCCCAATCACATGTGAAGGGGGTTGCGGATTTCCTTTCGGCCGGTAGAGTTGCCGGGCGATACGTCCTTTGCGTCGCCGGCGCCGAAGCCGGCATGGGGCTGATCTCCCTCGTCGCGATGTGGGAGTCCTACTATAACAGCGGCTTCGGCTATTCATTCTGGAACGGCCTGATAACGCCCATCACCCTCTGCCTTTCACTGACGGGGTACTGCATCTACCGCTTCCGCGAGACCCGCGCCATGACGCTTGGGCAGTTCTTGGAGATACGCTACAGCAAGTCGTTCCGCGTGTTCGCTGCCGTTCTGCAATCCATGTCGGGCATTATCAACTACGCGTTGTTCCCGGCCGTTGGCGCCCGCTTCATCGTTTATTACTGCGATTTCCCGGTGACGATGAGCGCCTTCGGCTTCGAGTTCCAGACGTTCGGCCTGATTATGCTCGCCTTCCTGTCGGTGGCGGTGTTCATCGTCATGCTTGGCGGCCAGGTCACCACGATGGTCACAGACTGCGTTCAAGGCCTGCTGAGCTACCCGATGTACCTCATCATCGTCGGATACATCATCTACAGATTCTCGTGGTTTGACGAAATGGGTCCGGCGTTAATGGACAGGCCTCCGGGCAAGAGCATGTTGAATCCGTTCGACATACACCATCTCAGAACGTTCAACCTGTTTTACGTGCTGGTGGGCATATTCGGCAGCATTGTCAACCGCCTTGCGTGGTCAGGCAGTCAGGCGTACAACACGGCAGCGGCGACGCCGCACGAACAGAAGATGGGTCAGGTGCTGGGGACATGGCGCGCAGGCTTCTCTGGCATGATGTACGTTCTGCTTGGCATTTCCGCGTACATGTTCCTGAATCACGATAACTTTGCTCGCCAGGCGGCTGATGTGCGTCGCGAGCTGGCGGTCAAGGCCATGGCCGACGTGACGGCGCATGACGAACGATTCGACGGCATCCGCGGCCAGATCACTGATTATGTCACCACAGGCGAACTCTCCCCAGAGCTTGCCGCCACTGTCAAAGACGTTCGCGCGAAACGAGCCGCTGAAAAGGCCGCCATCGCCGTCAAGAGCAACAGGCCGCAAAAGAAGGAAGTGGTCCAACCACTCAAGTCCGAAGCATCCGAGTCGTTCCTGCCCATAGCAAAAGACGCCCTCAGTTCGGTCGACAAGGGCAAGGCTCAGACCTTCGGCACGATATTCGCCCAGATGCGCGTGCCAATCGCACTCCGCACTATTCTACCCATAGGCATCACGGGCATTCTGTGCGCGCTGGGCATCTTCCTGCTTGTCAGCACCGACACCACTTACCTGCATTCGTGGGGATGCATCGTGGTGCAGGATCTTGTGCTGCCCTTGCGCAAGAGGCCCTTTACGCCTCGCCAGCAGTTGAACCTGTTGCGAGTAGTCATTGCCTGCGTGGCCGTGTTTGCGTTCTTTTTCTCGTACTTCTTTGGCCAGGTTGACTACATCCTGATGTTCTTCGCCATTACCGGCGCGATATGGCTTGGTGGCGCCGGCTCGTGCATTGTCGGCGGGTTGTACTGGAAGCGAGGCACCACGGCGGGGGCGTTCTCGGCACTCATCGCCGGATCAACCATAGCGCTTACCGGAATGCTGCTGCAAACCACATGGGTGCAGTACATATATCCTTGGCTTGTGCACACGGGCAATCTGGAGACGGTGCGGCACATCGTTGAGGGCATGAGCGATCCGTTCAGGCCCTACATCGACTGGTACGTGGAGGACCACCAATTCCCGATCAACTCGCAGGAAATCTACTTCATGGCCATGATCGTGTCGATCACGCTCTATATCACTGTGTCGCTGCTGACCTGCCGCGAGCCGTTCAACATGGACCGCATGCTGCACCGCGGCAAGTACCGGGTTGAAGGCAAGCAGATCGAGAAGATGGTCTGGACGCCCGCCAACGTCTTCAGGAGACTCATCGGCGTCAACAACGAGTACACCAGGGGCGACAAGATTCTGGCGTATTCGGTCTTCATATGGTCCTTTGGCTGTGGATTCGTGGTTTGCTTCCTGAGCCTGTTGATCTGGAACTGGATATCGCCATGGCCTGCACACTGGTGGTCAACATGGTTCTTCATTCATTCCTTGGTTATTCCGTCGATTGTGGGCATCGTGTCCACCGTGTGGTTCACCATCGGTGGAACAATCGACCTTAAGCGCCTGTTCAAGAGACTGCGCGAGAAGGAAACGAACATTCTGGACGACGGGCGCGTTATTGGACACATCAGCAGCGGCGACACGGCGGCCCTGGTTGACAAAGGCGCTGCTCCCGATGCGGCCGAACTGATCAAGGACGCCAATGTTCAAAGCCAGGCGGAGAAGCAGGAATAAACGGGTTGGTGGGCTAAGCACTGTGCAATAGAGATTGCACAGTGCTAGAGCAGGCGAGAAGATGAACAGGTGAGCAGGTGAAAGAACCCAAGAGAGACTCTGCTACCGGTCGTCGCTACGGCTCGCCTGCGGTCTCCTGGCCCTGAGTGAGCGCAGCGAATCGAAGGGCGTTCACCTGTTCCACTGTTCAGGTTTTTTTGCTTTTAGCTTAGGCACTATGCACTTCTTATTGCACAGTGCTTAGCCCAATCTCAGCGTCAGAAGCAGGATGCTGATGATTGCCGATGCGGCGCCGATCAGGCCCCAGTTGCCGAGTTTCTCTTTCCACACAACGCGTCCTGCCGCCAGAACCAGCAGCGTAACGGTGATGGCGGTCACGGGAAAGACGATCGCGCCGTCGATCGTCTTCAGTGCCCAGGGCCGAAGCCCGCTGGCAAGAAGGCTGAAGACGGCGATGAGGCCGCCGAACTTCAATTCGCCGGTCGAGATTCTGGGTCGGCAAATGGCGAGGATCGGAAGCGAAAGCAGCATGGCGCCCGCGAATACGCCCGAGACGAAGAACGCCCTTGCCTGATCGTCGGGAAGTGCCTTGGACGCGCGCAGCATGATTTCCCATCCGCCTTGTGTAAGCACGGCAGCGCCGAGCCACAGCAGCCATGGCAGTATCGGCTGGCTGGAGACATTGATGGAAGGCGCTGTCTTTGCCCTGTCGAGCCCGATGCAGACCACGGCGGCGACGGCGATCGCCAGGCCGCTCATGCGAACAACGAACAGGGGGTTGAGCGATACAGGCACTTCCAGCCAATAAAAGATGGACGCCAGGGTGGGTATCACCATGCTCAGACGGACGGTTGTCCATGTAATGCCCAGCGGGCCGGCGTTGACAGCCTTGATGCTGGCGAACCCCGCAAGCCAGAAGCACGAAGCGCCAACGGCTATGTGAGGCCAGGCGATGGGCCACAGCCGCACGATGTCCGCCCATGACGCGGACCAAAGCAGCCACGATGTGATCACCGCGCCCGACACGATTCTGCTTATCGACGTGACGGCAAGCGGATCCGCCTTTCCGGCGCTGACTCTTAACCCCAGCGCCAGGGCGGTCATGAAGAGAATCGACAAGACTAAATAGATCATTATGCGTTCCGCGGCCCTGTCGCATGCGCCGCCCGGCCTGCGCGGCCTTTCTACTGCTCAAACAGGGCGTTGATAGCAGAGACGCTTTCCTGGGCCAGAACCCTGCCGCCTTCGGGCCCTACAGGGTTGCTGGCGGGTATTGAACCATATCCGCCACCCGCCTGCGAGCGTTTGGACGGCACGTACGTGCCTCCGCCGCAAAGCTGAACCAGGAACGTCTGAACGGCGCTGCTTCGAGCCTTGATGTACGCCCCAAAATCCAGGTAGTACTCGAACGGGTTCGTCGAGAAGACCATATCTCCCAGCCGAAGCACGTGAAGCTCCACGGGCTTGGCGGGGTTGCTCTTTTGCATCTCGAAGCGCTTGGCGACATTCCTGAACCACTCGGCACGATATCCCTCCGCGCTTGATGGCACATACCATCTGGGCTGATCATACAACGAGGGGTCCGCTTCAAGCTGGGCGACGAACCTGCGGCATTCGTCCTCATGAATCTTCGCTTCGCCCAGCGCCGTCGCGGCGTCCTCTTCGGTTAGTGCGTTGACGGGAAGGTTCAGCAGCTTGAACGTCCGGCGCATCACCGGCGAGTAGTCTATTTTCTTCGAGATGGCAGGCAGTATCTGGGCGACAGTCTGAGAGATGCGATGAGCGATTTCCTCGCGCTGCGTCCTGCCAAGAAGCTCCAGCATCCTCAACTCGGCCTTCTTGTTGATGATGTGATGCGGCGACTGGTCGCCGGCGGCGCTGCACTGAGGCAGGACGAAGAGGGAATCTCCCAGCAGGCGGCGAAGCTCAAGGCGGGTATCATGCCAGTAATCGGCGCTCACCTCGAACAGGCCTTCGGTCGCCTGCGACGGGCAGGCGATGTTCACCACGAGCCCTGTGACTTTGCCGGTTGTGTCGTGCGTCGCCAGCACGTTGAGGCTGTGGTCTTCCCACCCTTCGATGTGGCTGAACTCTGGGTCGTTGGTGTCGCCGTACATCCGGGATACGCCCTTGGTGTTGGTCCATCTGCGGTTTCTGCCGACGACGGCAGCGCCCACGCCGAACGAGAATCCGCCCGGCTTTCGACTGTTCCACGCATCGGCGATGGCCGAGGCGATTTTCTGCGAGGCCCAGGCGATATACTGCGGGCCGTCGATGGTGTTGTATTTCTTCGCCGCCATCAGCCACGCTTCGGGCATGGGGTTCAACTGCGGCGCCGTGTGCGTGTGAGTGCCGTTAATGACGATCATCTCGGCCGTGAGTTCTCTGACCATGCTGCACGCTGCTGAGCGGATTGAATCGCGCAATTCATCTGTCACATACAGCAGATCGCAACTGGCGAATACGATGCCCTCCTGGCCGCTCTGCAATGCAAGGGCGGTTGAGGTGAGTGGATCTTTCACGCCTTCCGATAGCCTTGCGTGGAACTGTCCGCCCAGCATAACAGGTTTAACTGGAGTGATATCCGCCTTTGCCCAACCGATCTTCAGCGACGACTGCGCGTTACCATCTGTCATTGATTTCACCTCGTGTAAATGACTCGACCTCCCCGATTGTCGCGCTACGGGCGAAAAGGAGAAAGGGTAAAACGTTGCTAAACCGTGGCATTTGTTGCATGCGGCGCGGCACGCTCATGCTTCCTGCTCGAATTCCGAAGGCGCGACGCCGTAGTACCTGCGGAATACCTTGGCGAAGTAGTTGCTGTTTGAGTAGCCCACTGCCGCCGCAATCTGCTTAACCGACATGGTTCCGTCGGCAAGCAGTTCGCGGGCGCGTTCCATTCTGATCGTCGCCAGGGTGTCGGTGATGGACATGCCGAACTCGCGGGAGAACAGTCTGGAAAGGTGGAACGTGCTCACGTCGAATTGTTCGGCAAGCTGTTCGAGCCCCAGCGGCAGAACGTAATTTTCTCGCAGAAACTGGCGAACATCGCTTGCCAGTTGCTTTCTGCGCCGCAGGCTGCGATTGGGGGCTGCCGCCTGGGTTCGCTGTCGGCAGAACCTGGCGCACGCCAGAAGCAGTTCACCCAGAACAGCGCTGGTTCGCTCAAGCGCGTCGGAATGCTCGGACAGATACTCCCGCTCAAGCTCATGCACCAGAAGCTGCAAGTGCAGCCGGGCCTGAAGGGAAAGGCACAGCAGCTGGGCAACGTCGAGGCTGCGAAGCAGTTCCTGCCCGGCGGGCCAGTCGTAGTTCACCTGCATGATCTCGTACGGGCCGGGGCTTATTCTCACGTCGCGGTGCGGCATGCCCACGGGCACCAGCATTATGTCGTCGGGGCCAATGTCGAGGTTCTTTCCGGCGATTCTGAGCCTGGCCCTTCCGGCGCGAACGTAGATCAGCTCATTCTTGCCGGAAATATGCTCTTTGGCCCATATATCTTCAATGGCGCTTGTGGTGATGCTGCGAAGGCAGGGCATTTGACTGAAGGCGGCGCCGAGCTTGCCAAGCCACTTATCGACCGAAAAGGCGTTAACGGAATTTCGAAACGTTTTCGACGGCATACGCGCTGATTTTCGCCAATAGCAGACGCCGGGGCAAGCATTTCCTCGCGCGCCGCGTCGCTTCCGCTGTTCATTTGTAGGTGTTTTCACCCAGCAGGATTGAGTGTTTTTCCGGGCTTGTGCCAGGCTTGTGGTTGTGATTCACTAAAGGACGCTACCGGGCCTCGGGGAATTACTGGAAGGAGGCTGCATGTGCAAGAGCAGGTTGGGAAACGTCGTGGTGCTGCCGCTCTCGGTGCGAGAGCATCTTGACGCGGCGATGAAGCAGATGGAACTGCTTTTGTCGGAGCGACGGAAGACGCTTGGCGCACAGCGCCTCATAGATCTTCTGCTGCACTTGCAGGTCATCAGGCGCGACATGAACTGAAGCGGTGGGGAACGCCGGCGTCTAATTGACGCCGGCGTTGTTTTATGCCTATCCGATTCCGTCCGGGGGCTCTACAATGGTCCGCAATCCTAAGGATACGCAAAGCATGAAACTTGAGCCACTGGCGTTAGCGCCTATTTATAAGCGAAAGATATGGGGCGGACGGAACATCCAGAGATTGTACGGGCGCGAGCTGCCGGCCGACGACATCGGTGAAAGCTGGGAAGTCGCCGACCTTGAGCAGGGTGTAAGCGTTGTTCAGGGCGGGCCGCTGGACGGATCGACGCTGCGCCAGCTCGTTGCCTCCATGGGCGCTGACCTGCTGGGCGACGCCAAACCTCAGGAGGGGGGCTTTGGCCTTCTGGTGAAACTGCTGGATGCAAACGAAAGTCTTTCCCTTCAGGTGCATCCCGACCGCGCCGCCGTTGATCGTCTGCCCGGGGCAGCACTCAAGACCGAGTGCTGGTATGTGCTCGAAAGCCGTGACGGCTTCATTTACAAGGGCCTCAAACCCGGCGTTCGCCCGGACGACTTCCGCAAAGCGATAGAGAACAACACCGTTGGAGACTGCGTGATTCGCCACGATGTTCGCGCGGGCGACTTTCACTGGCTGCCCGCGGGCACTGTTCACGCGCTGGGCGCCGGGGTGGTTGTCGCCGAGGTGCAGACGCCATCCGACACGACATATCGTGTGAGCGACTGGGGGCGGGGAAGGGAAATTCACATCGACCTCGCCATGCAGTGCATCCATTTTGATGATGAAGATCTTTCGCCGCCCGGCGCATCGGGCGACGTGCTTGTATCGTGCGAGTTTTTCACCGTGGCCAGACATACCGTCGCCGCCGCCAAGCCGGCAGGCAAGTGCGCCGTCGTCATGGCCGTAAGCCCCGTCGGGCGCGTGCGCATTGACTACGGCCAGAAGAAGATGACACTCGCGCCGGGACAGACCGTGCTTATTCCGGCCGCGTTGGACGCCTCCATCATCGCCGAGAGCTGTGAGTACCTGTTGGTGACGCTTGGATCTGGAGAAGTGAAATGAGGCAGCGGATACAGAAGGTTCTGGCGGATGCGGGTGTCGCGGGCAGAAGAACGATCGAGGAAATGGTTCTTGAAGGCAGAATCACGGTAAACGACCGGCTCGTCACGTCGCTGCCTTGCTTCGTGGATACGTCAGCCGACAAGATCGCAATCGACGGCGAGATAATCCGCCTCAAGCCCGCTGCCCGCAAATACTTCC
>JAAYCO010000083.1 GCA_012729725.1 Planctomycetota bacterium | reverse complement strand
GATCGAGCAAAAGTGAGCCACAGACGCCGCTCGGAACAAGCTGCACTCCCGCCGGAGATACTCTGTTGGTGTAGTGCATCGAGTCTCTTGCCAACGATGGCAGAAACTGGTATCATCTGGTTGCCAACGATGGCACACAGTATGTTTCAAGGGCTTGCGACCGATGGCGACCATAAAAGAAGTGGCTCAGCGCGCTGGCGTTTCAATACGGACAGTCTCTCGCGTCCTTAACGAGCATCCCCACGTTGCCAATGCAACGCGGGAACGCGTGCTCCGTGTCATTGAAGAACTCGATTTTCGGCCAAACGCCGCCGCCCGCTATATGCGCACTGGCCAATCACAATTGATTGGGTTTCTCACAGACGAGGTCGCACAGAACGTTTTCAGCTATGACCTGATTATTGGTGCGCAGCAGGCCGCTTGGGAGCACGAGAAGCTCCTGTTTCTTCTTAACACGGGCAACGATCCGGAGGTTGAGATACGCGCAATCAACATGATGCGCGACCACCAGGTCGAAGGCATCATCTACGCGACGATGTATCATCGCGAGATTAAACGCTCCCAGTTCCCAGAAGACATCCCGGCGATACTGGTCAACTGCTTTGCAGATGATCGTTCGTTGCCATCTATCGTCCCGGACGAAATTGGCGGCGGGCGGCTGGCCACCGAGACGCTGCTGAAACATGGTCACCGGCGCGTCGGTTTTGTCAATGTTGCGGCGAAAGAACCCGCCCCATTGGGGCGGCTGGAGGGCTATCGGCAGGCCTTAGCCAATTACGGTATTCCCTACGATGAAGCGCTTGTGCGTTTCATTGAAGAACCTTTCGAGGGCATCGCCACCAGCACCTATGACTGCGTGCTTTCCCTGCTGCAAATGAGTGATCCGCCCACTGGAATTTTCTGCTTCAACGATATGATGGCCTTGGGCGCATACGACGCGGTCCGCAAATCCAACCTGCGGATTCCCGAAGACGTTGCCATTGTTGGTTTCGACAATGTTGAAATCCTCGCCGCCCAAATCCATCCACCACTCACGACAATCGAACTTCCCGTGTTCGAGATGGGGCAACTGGCCGTTCGAATGTTGCTAGGAGAGGGGGATATCGCTCAAGGCGAACAGCCTGTCCAACATGTCATCGCGTGTCCATTGATCATCAGGCGATCCGTGTGAGTAGGTGTGCATGATGGAAAATGGGAAAAGGAGGCGCTATGAATGAATAGCCGAAAAGAAGGTGGGGGGTAGTATGCTGGCCGGCATGACTACCCCTGCAATAGTGCCGATGCATCCCATCAGGCAGCTATCTGGAAGTATTATACTTGAAATGCTGATTGAGCCTGGTGCGTCCAGATAGACCGTCTGTGCTTCCCTGGCGCTATTCTCTTTTTCGGGCGGACATAGAAATCCAGTTCCAACCAATCCTTGATGGTTTCCTTCCTATGGAGGATGGCAATGTTTAAGAAACACCAGTTCATTTTCACAGCCGCTCTGCTGGCAGTTGCCCTCATCATTGCGCAGATGCCGAATGTTTTCATGCAGACGCCGCAGGCCGTCTTGGCCCAGTCTGCTCCGGATTGCGGGACCGAGCCGGTAACGCTCAATGCCTACTTCGAGACTGGCTTCGATATCCCCTTTAAGCTCGCCGAGGAGTTCACCAACCAGTACCCGAATGTGACCTGGGACATCAAGCAGGACCAGTTCACAAACTTGATCAACTCCACGCCGCGCCTGCTTTCCGGCGATAACCCGCCGGACCTTATCCGACTGCCAACCATGGTCTCGTTTGCTGAGCAGGGGTTGCTCAAGAACCTAGACGAGTACGCCGAGGCTTTCGGTTGGAACGAGTGGCCCGTGCCTCAGCTCAACCAGAACCGCGTCGCAGAGGATGGTACCCGCGGCTCCGGCGCGCTCTATGCGATGGGCCTCAACTACAGCCTGACCGGCATCTTCTACAACAAAGAGCTGGCGGCCCAAATCGGCATGACCGAGCCGCCCGCGACTCTCGCCGAGTTCGAGGATCTGCTCGCCAAGGCGAAGGACGCCGGACTGCTCCCCATCATGCAGTGGGGCAGCGCCAAGAGTGGCATGGGGCTGGCCTTCCCGTTGCAGGCGATCATGGCGTCCGTTGGCCCGGTCGAGCCAATCAACGATTGGATCTTCCAGAAGCCCGGTGCCACAATCGATACGCCATCCAACCTGATCGCTGCGCAGCATCTGGAGCAGTGGATC